>CAYRXJ010000038.1:0-11499 GCA_964428235.1 uncultured Candidatus Bathyarchaeia archaeon
TGGGATTTGGAAGCTAACAGGTCGCCTTCTTTGGTTTTGTAAGTCCAGAAGAATTCTTGGAGTTCCTTACCCCAAGTTCGTCTTACACTGATTTCTGGGCTGTTCTGTTGTTCGTTTACTTCAGCGAGCCATTGTCCAGTGTTCTTGAAAGCCCGGAATCTGGCATTTCCTTGCCAGTAGAGAGATAGCAGACGGGAGTAGTTCTGTGCCGTGCCCTTGGCTTTCTTGGCTGTGGCTCGGTACCATTCAGCAATCTTAGGGTCGTTGTCAATCCATGGCTGAATGGTAAGACTCGCGGAACGTCCCATCTTGGTCCCGGTTGTTGAAACAACACCGGATTCGGGGTATTTTCCCTGACCGTCACCGCCGATTGCCTTAACTCGGACACCATTAGTTTTGGTGTCAGACGGCGATGATTGGTCAAAGTTACTCGGACCAATGGATGAGCGAGAAGGCATTTGCCTGAGCCGTCGAACAATCACTTGTCAGCAAAGCTTGGATTGGGAGGTCTCCCGGACGATATTCCGGAGCGTCTTCCATGACCGCCGGACAATAGGCGGAAACTCTTTCCTGGCCAGATAGTACTCAGCCAAGAACCGGACAGTCTTGGGATCATGAGCATATCCGGAGCCGATATCACCGTATTCCTTTTTTAGCTCCTCAATCCGCGAATCCCTACGCACCTTCGCAATAATGCTGGCCGCTGAGACAGGCGCATACTTCTCGTCAGCATGATGCTCAGAAACAAGCTGAGGCTTGAAGCTCAAATGTTCCATGATATTGTTCTTGAATCGTTCCGGCCTAGTATCTGAAGCGTCCACGTAGGCCACGTGAGGCCTCAACTTCTCAATAACCTCGGCCATCGCCTTCGCTTCCAAAAGATTCAATCCCTGGAACTTCGGGGAGCGATTTACAATTCTATCGAGATGGGCAGCCTCTAGCTCCACTATGTGATACTCGTCAACGATCCTTGGAATCGCTATCGAAAGCTCCATCCTAGCCTCAGCACTCAATTGTTTCGAATCCTTGACCCCTAAGGAGGCAAGCTGGTCTAGTTTCTCTTTCTCGATTCCAATTCCCGCAATCACCAGCGGGCCGATAACCGGACCTCTCCCGGCATCGTCGACCCCACAGATGCGCACTCTAAGCCCAATCCTCGACCGTTGAGTGAATCTTGGCCAGCATGAAGTGCGGATCCTTGGTCTCTAGGGACGAGGAGGCATCCACTTAATCTTGAACCCAAGCCCTAGATAGTAAATCTCAGAACTCTCCGGCCTACTAGCCTTAGGCTTCAACAACCTACTTCTCTCAAAGAACTCGTCCGCCTCATCCTGAAACCGCTTAACCTCGGGTCCATGAAACAGTTTGATGAAAGCGTTCCCGCCCTTACTCAAGACCTCCTGAGTTATCTGGAAGGCTGTCCTCGCCAAGTCCACTTGCCGAGCATGATCAACATCCCACGCACCAATAATCGCGGGAGCCAGGTCTGACAAGACTACATCCGCCGGCCCCTGCAGCTCAGATATGATCCTTTTCGATAAGTCTTGCGAGTAAATATCCGCCTCGACGAGTTTCACATTCGAGTAAGGCAGTGGATCGATTTTCTTGACATCGATCCCGAGAACGAAACCCTCGGGTCCAACGACTTCTCGCGCGATCTGTAGCCAACCACCCGGTTGCGATCCAAGATCGACAACTCTCTGTCCAGGAAGAATAAGGTCGTACTTTCTAGTCGTCTGAAGAAGCTTGTAAGCCGCCCGACTCCGATATCCCCTGAGCTTGGCTAGCTTGTAGTACTGATCCTTCTTCCGCCGCTCAATCCACTGATTTGTCATAACCATTCAAGCTAGCTGACCCTAGACCCGTTCGGAACATCCCTATCAATTGTCAAGAGAGACAGCTCCCTGCCCTCTGATGCAGCCAAAAGCATCCCTTCAGACTTTTCACCAGCGAACTTTGCCGGCTTGAGGTTAAGCAGGAACGCGACCCGCTTGTTCATCAACTCCTCCGCCGAATAATATCCTACCAAGCTTGTGACCGTCTGTTTCTTGCCGTGCGGACCAAAATCGACAACGACCTTGAACAACTTCTCCGTTCTTGGAACACGAGAAACCTCCACAACTAGTCCAACGCGGACCTCGAGCTTCTTGAAGTCCTCAATCGACACTTCCGTAGCAGGATCGTCCATGAGATGCGGAAGAATCAAAGACGGTTTTTAGGGTTTGGACCCGGCCTAGGACTTGGCCTTAGGCCCAACAATCACCGAAGACGTAGACTCGGGCTGCAGATACTTCCCGGCCATCTCTTGCAACTGCGCTGCGCCGATCTTCTTGTACAATTGTCGTCTCTTCGCGAAATAGTCCAGCCCTAGACCATAATGCACAAGGTTGTGGCTTGTTCGGGCAACACCCTCAGTAGACTCCAGTTCCATCAGGGCAGAACCCGTCTGGTTCTCCTTCGCATCGCCAAGCTCCTGATCAAGAACCGGCTCATCAATGACCCTCTTGATCTCTTCCTGCATCAACTTCCTTGCTTTCTCTACATTCTTCGGGTTCACACCTGCAAGAGCTGTCCAATTTCCTGCCTGGAGACCAGCGTTCAAGAACGAAGTGCAAGAATAGGCGAGTCCTTCTTTGTCTCGCACACGCTCCCCCAGCCTACCCATGAATCCCAACTCACCAAGAATCGCGTTCAACAAATTCAACGGCTCATAATCGGCATGCAGACGCGCTACAGCCCGCGTCCCCATCAGGATCTCAGTCTGAGACTTGTGACCCATCAGGATCTCTTTTTCAGAACGATCTTGTCTATCCTCGGACAGTCCCTTCGCTGGAGACGATTCTTCCCTTTGTCCAAAGATCCGGCTCGTCCACTTCAAGACCTCCTCCGGCTTGAACTGGCCAGCAAACGCTACAATCACAGGAGCCTTCGCCATCTTCCCATCAAAAAAGTCTAGCAGAGTCGATCTCTCTATTTTCTTGACCGAGTCGCTTGTGCCGAACCTGTCACGACTGTAAGGATGATTCTTCGGAAAGATGAGACCAAGAAGTTCACGTATCCCCCTTCGCGTCGGATCATCATCCCGCAACCTGATATCGGTTAGCAGCTCCTCCTTCTCTTTCTCCACGTCCTTCCTTTCAAAAGCCGGCCGCGTCAAGCACTGGGAGATAATCTCGAGGACGCGAGGCATCCAAGGGCTCGTCATTCTCGCCTGAAACAAGATAGCGTCTGGAGTATTACGGAAATTGATCGCGGCCCCAACCGACTCTAGCGAGTCAGCTATCTTCTGTGCACTCTGTCCCCTTGATCCCCTGATCAGCAGACGCGTAGCGAGCTCGGCGACTCCCTGCTGATTCCTCGTCTCAGAAGAGGTCCCCGCACGGATGCTGCCGTGGACCGCGACAGTTGGATTATCGGTAGTCCTGTAAAGGAGGCAAGTCACGCCATTACCAGGCGAGTGTTCTTCGACTAGTTTCGGAAGATCCGTGTCAATTCCCATGGTTGTTCCTCACTCCTATTGTTCTACAAATGGTTCGGTTTTCAACCGTCAGATATTTTCGTGCCATCTCAGAAATTCTCTCTGGATTCACTTTCGAGAGCTTGTCAACGAGCTTCGATATCGTCTCGAAAGAGATGACCAGCTCGAAAATCCCGATGACAAAGCCCTGACGTGCAACACCGTCAAAGGTGTACGCGTACTGAGAACGAATCTGCGCCAACGCCCGCTCAAGCTCATGTCTCTTAGGAGGAGTTTCCTTGATCTTCTCAATCTCAGCGAGCAAGAGTCTCTCGGCCTTGTCGACACTAACACCATCCCAAACGGTTAGGTCTAGCGCGAAGACTGATGGGTCGATTGTCGGAAAGAATTCCGAGGAAGCCTCTGTCGCGATCTTCTTCTCAACAAGGGCCCTGTGGAACCGGGCGCTTCTGCCGGAAGTCTGTCCCGGACCAAAAGCGAACAGTCTAACGCCGCTCAGTACAGCGTCAAGCATCATCAATGGATAGACATCGTCGCTGCCAAAGCCTGGAGTGTGGTATGCAATCTTGACAAAGTCGGCTTCGGAAGGCACTCGCAGCTCAACTCGTCTCTCACCGTTCTGGACAGGCTCGACAATACCCGGCTCAACTGGCTTGTCAGCTTTCGAGAGAGGCGAGAAGGTCTCTTCGATCTTTGGAAGAATTTTCTTCGCAGAGAACGGACCAGCCACCACCAGTGTGGCGTTACTCGGCGCGTAGAAGCGTCGGTAATGTTCGAAGAGATCATCTCTTGTGATCCTTTGTAGGTCTGGTTTCGTCCCACCCTCGGACCACCGATACGGATGATACCGGTATGCCGTTAGGAACAGCTCTTCGATCGCAGAGAATTCCGGGTCATTCTCGTTTCCCTCTCTCTCCGAGACCACTACTGTTCTCTCAGACTCGACCTCACGCGGATCAAATGCGGCGTTCATCATTCTCTCTGACTCGATGAGCAATCCGGTGTCGATGTGATCCGCCGGGAGGATCTCGTAGTAGGCAGTGAAGTCCTTCGATGTGAAGCCGTTGTACTCTCCTCCGACCTTGCTCACGAGACGGCCGATGTCTCCTTTCGCGAGCTTTCCTCCTCCCTTGAACAGCATATGCTCGACCCAATGTGAGATTCCCGTGAGCCCCGGCTTCTCGTTCCTAGACCCTACCCGATAGATCGTCCAGCAACCCGCGACTGGTGCGTTTGGGATTTCGCGGATCAGAACGTTCAAGCCATTGTCAAGAGTGGCTCTGGTAACCTGTAACTCGCGGGGCAGTGAGGCTGTTTGGTCCAATCTTTCTCGTCCTAGGCGTTGGTCTATGGCAAGTCTTTCTGAAGACGTCTACTCCGTTTCTTTTCCGGGATTTGCTAGCTCATCGAACTGGGTCTTCGTAATCGCGTCCATATCGAGGAGTTTTTGGGCGACCATGGAGATCTTGGTAACTGAGTGGAGTCTTACCCCTTCTTTCAGCAGGTTTTTTTCGCCTCCCTCTTGCCGATCCAGTAGAACAAGGGCATTCTCGACAACCCCGCCTTCTCCACGAATTGTCTGAAGTGCCGCGAGGATGTTCTTTCCAGTCGTGATAACATCGTCTACAAGCAAGACTTTGTCGCCTGGAGTCAAGATCCCTTCAACCGTTTTCTCCCTACCGTGCAGTTTGATGTCCTTTCGCGTGTACACCAACGGTTTCGAGAGAAGGTAGGCAAGCACAGAGGCCCATGGAAGACCACCAGTCGGGATCCCACCAATCTTATCTGTCCCCGCAATCGCTTTTCCACTCTGAGCCAAGAGTTCGGAGCAAGTGCGAAACGCGTCGGGAAAACTGGGAATAACGCGAAGATCCAGATAATACGGACTGATGCGACCCCCTGCTAACGTGAACATTCCAAACTGTAGTGCCCCTGTTCTCACCAAGGTCTTGGAAAGATCGTCCTCAATCGAACGGGGCATCTAGCTTATCCCCCGCGAGATTTTTTTCAAAGAGTGAATCCTCGCCAACCGCGTGCCACGAGAAGTCGAGTTCTGGTATAGCGATTTAAAGCCAAGCTCAACAACACGTCAGAGACGAAACTTTGGAACTCTGGATACCGTACGGGTCGACCGAAATTCCAATCAGAGTTCCTGACGACAACTTCTACAAGATCCTCGAACCCAAAAAACCGGTCCCAAGACCGGATCTCTCGGCCCGACTCGAGGAATCACTGGGGCATCCAATCGGTAACCTCTCCCTCGCTGGGATCGTTAGACCAGGAACGACCGTTGGGGTACTGATCGATCCACTAGTCCCATCGCATGTTCAACAACAAACTAGCGCCTTCCTTCGAGCCAAGCTGATCTCTCTTGGGATACAAGAAGTCAAATTCTTCTCGCGAAAACGAACTTCGAACGTCGACAGCCCACAAGTCTTCGACGATATCAAGGTACAACATTTCGAGCCGCAAACAGGAACATTCACCGAACTCGGAAAGACCAGTCATGGGACCAACCTTTTGGTTGAGTCGGGTCTTCTCGCCTGCGACACTCGAATCTGCCTGAGTCTGGTAACTCCCCATTTTGCCAGCGGTTTCACAGGCGGCCCGGACATCATACTCCCCGGAGCCTCTTCCCTCGAAACCGTTCGAGCGAACAGGTCACTAATGACGAAAGGACCTGCGAGTTCCGAAGGAGCCCAAGGAATCCTCGTTCAAGAAGATGCGGCCGAGGCCTGCAAAGCAGCGGGGACTTTCTTCAGTATCACTTTCATTCCTGACGGGTGGGGCGATGTCGCAGAGGTTTTGAGTGGAGAGCTGGAACCGGTCTTTCGAGAGGCCGTCCCTCGTTACCTACAACTTCACGGTTCCAAAGTGGACCGAAAATGCGATGTTGTTGTCGTAGCAGCTGGCAAGACCATGGGAACTGATCTTTACCACGGTGTCCGCGTACTATCGAATGCCTTAGGGGCGGTGAAGAGGGAGGGAACCATAATACTCGTTTCAGAATGTTCCAGCGGAATAGGCGACCAGAGTTTTCTAGAATACTCAAAAAGGTTCCCAGAAAAGAAAGAACTCCTAACCGAGCTAAGACACAAGTTCCAACTCGGTAGCCACGTCTCTCTCTTCCTACGAGAAGTCCTGGAGAAGCATCGAGTGCAACTCGTGTCAGTGCTCCCTGATCTTTACGCGAGAGATTCCTTCGGGCTAAAGCCTTCGAGAACCGCGTCCAGTGCAATCCAACAATCAATACGGGTTGAAGGAAAGGAAGCGAAGATTCTAATCGTAACACGTGGAGACCTTACCATTCCTTCGGTTGCGCCGATAAGTTAGCGAAAGATCGAAAAGACTCGAGTCTAACCTATGAATCGCACAACAAGATGCCTGCTCGCGATTGCGCTCCTAACAGTAATCTCTCTCTCCCCGGTCTCCGGCCAATACTCTCAGTCGGATTCGCCGAGCGCTGCGGCTGCTTCGAGGGTCGTCCCGCTAACCATCAAGATAGTTCTCCTTGGATTCTCAAGCAACGATCTAAACTCCTCGTACCTTACGAAGGGCATCAACTCGATTCCAGTCAAGTACCAACAGATCCTCCAAGGACCCATAAACACCGGTGTAATGTTCAACTTCACTTACCAGTTCGTCTATGAGAGCGCGGCCTCGATTCCGGTTCAGAACTTCACCCAGTACCTTAACTCGTTTGCAAAACGGCAAGACACAACTCCTGGACAAATAGTCTCGGGACTCGCAAACCCCGCTCTTGATAACTCATCCAATCGAGTAAACACGGTTCAGAACTATTTCTACGACGCTGACAAGGTAGTAAACTGGCTGTCCGCACACCAGACACTCTTTGGGTCAGCACCGAACCCCGGTTACACTCTTGTTATCGCAGATCTAAACGGGACCTCGATACCTTCTCTCACGTACTCGCAATACCAAGCATCCCGAACAGCTTGTGGTGCGGTTTGCACTCACGTTACCGCTCAAGTTCACTATTACGATCGTACAGTTGTCGATACAGATCTAGGTCTACAGCTAACTCGACACTACATGACTAGTTGGGGAGGGTCCGGAAGACTGTACTATGCTGACCTATCTGCAGGAACCAGCTACTGGACAAACGAACTCCCCATACAAGTTGCAGCGGGAGCGAGAGGAATCAACCTATCGACAGCATACGGAAAGATATGGGCAGCAGAATTCATCAATGACTACATCGCGGGCGTAGTTGACAACCTGTTCGCCGCTGACCAGCTCTATCCCGTTTCTTATTCTCAAAAATACAACTTCCAATTATTCGTATTGGATAATCGAACACTAGCGGAACAGGCAAAAAGTCCAAGAATCAACAAGACGTTAAACGCAACCTTCGTTCAAGACCAACTCTCGACGATCCTTCCTTTTGCAACTGTAACCGTGACTCCGCACTTTCACAACATAACTGATTACCCTCAGCTCGCTGCAGTCGTTGCGAACGCGACAACCAAGGTGAAAGACCCTGCCCTTTCAATCCCAATTGTTGACGCGAGACTGGTCTGGAATTGGCTCTCAAGTTACGGACAAGACCACATTACACAATTCATCAACGCTACTCGCACTACAACAGAATACGATATTCCTGGCTTCCTGTTTGCATTCCAAGGAAACTACACTTTCGCATTCACATTCAAAGAAGACATCGCCACGCGAGAGCCTCCTGCTTCGATTACAGGAGTCGCACTTGGAGACATGATACTCGTTGACCAATCCAATGAAACGCTAGCATTCGGAAACAATCCTTCGTCCTATCCGATCCAACCCGGCAAAGGGATGGGATTCTCAAGGGCAGCGGTGCACGAGCTAGGACACATGATGGGTCTAAATCATCCGTTCATCTATGATCAGACCGAAGACTTCACAGATTCCGTCATGGCCTACTATCCCTATGCAGACACGTACAGCCAGTTTGACAAGGACACGGTTCTCAGAGGAATAAACGATGAACTTCTCATTTATGCATCAAACGCCCTTTCCGCTGCAGGAAGCAGTCTCCTAAACGGTGGGCAAGTGGCCTCCGCAAGACAACAGATGGCTCTTGCCCAACAGCACTACTCGACGATGGATTACGCCGGTGCTGTTCAATACTCGTATGCTGCGGCAATAGATGCGCAGCAAGCGGAGCTCGCAGGTGCCTTCTTCTCCCCAGGCCTGGTCTTCGGGCTGATTGGACTCGCGGTCGGTGTCGCTGTCGGTCTGTTAATCGGATTCTTCTTGTTCAAGAAGAGAAAGGCCACAACATCAGTCGGATACGACACCTGCCCGACTTGCAGCCAACCGGTTCGTTGGGATCCTGTGATGATGAAATGGTATTGCGATAGGTGTCAGAAACCGGTTTAGAACCCAGCGACTAGCTCGGCCAAACCTCAACGAGAAAGTCAAAGAGTCCTTTGAACCTTTCTCGACGCCCATTTTTTCGGATCACTGTCGGTACGTATAATAAGGGAAATCGGAGATTTTCGGGGAAACACAAGGAGACTCGGAAACTAGGTGTCGATGCCAGGGTTCAGATCCAAGTTCAAGGATACTGAAGTGGCAGTCACCTTCCGGGACCTCATTCTACTGCCTGGCTGGACGGAAGTCGAGCCCAGTCAAGTGCAACTCTCCACAAAGGTCACAATCAATCACTCGCTCAACATGCCATTCGTTGCAAGCCCGATGGATACTGTCACCGAGAGCGAGATGGCTATTGGAGTCGCCCGACTTGGTGCACTCGGGGTGCTTCATCGCAACTGCACCATGGAAGAAGAAGTAGAAATGGCGAAGAAGGTGAAACGAGCAGAGTCGCTCATCATCAAGGACGTTATCACGATCAGACCGACAGAGACAGTTGAATATGCAACCGAGCTGATGCAAAAGCACAACATCTCCGGCTTGCCTGTCGTTGAAGCGGAAAAGCTCGTTGGAATCGTTACTGGCAGGGACGTGCGATTCGCCGACCCGGGGCTCCTCACGAAGGACGTGATGACCAAGAAGGTCATAACTGCACCTGACGATACCAATATCGAGTCAGCAAAAGAAATTCTACACAAACATAGAGTAGAGAAGCTTCCGCTCATCGACAAGGAGGGCCGCCTCAAAGGCCTCATGACAATCAAGGACATTCTGCTCAGGGGAAGATTCCCTACTGCAGCCCGCGACGAGAATGGTCAATTGCTCTGTGGAGCTGCCTTCTCGCCCTTTGACTTGAAACGCGCCAAGAAGCTCAGCGAAGTGGCCGACATTCTCGTAATCGACGTCTCACACTTTCATAATGCCAACGTGTTCAACGCGACCAAGAAGATTCTCGACGAGGTCGAAGCAGACGTGGTCGTTGGAAGTATTGGAACCTACCAGGCTGCCGAGGATGCTCTAACAAAACTAGAAGGCATTGCTGGGTTCAGAGTTGGAATCGGGTCAGGTTCGATTTGTACGACAATGGAGGCAACCAAAGCAGGATCGCCAACTGTTTTCGCAACCGCTCAGGTTGCCGATGCTGTCCGAACTTATGGGTCAAAGGTTCCCATAATCGCAGACGGCGGAGTTAGAGGTCCGGGCGATGCGGCTGTGGCTATGTCGCTTGGAGCGTCGGCGGTTATGATGGGCAATCTTTTCGCGAGATGCAAAGAAGCCCCCGGCACGCTGATAACAATCGGAGGAAGATACTACAAGCAATACAGAGGAATGGGAAGCCCGTCAGCAATGGCCAAGAGATTCTCGATGGACCGCTACGCACAGCCTTCAAAGGGTCTGCCAGAAGGCGTCGAAGGTTGGGTCCCTTACAAAGGCGAGGTCGGAGTTGTCATGCAAGAAATGTCTGCGGGGTTACAGGCATCGATGGGCTACGCTGGCGCTCGTACTATACCTGACCTGTGGGAGAAAGCCCACCTTGCCGCGATTACGGGCTCGGGCGCGGAAGAGGCACGTCCGCACGATGTGCTTCTCCCCTCGGATTCGCCAGAAAGAGTCTAGACGGACTCTTGTTCCTAGGGAAAGACTTCCCCACGGACGATGGTTCGAACAACCCGAATTTTCCTGATTTCTTCACGACCAATTTCGAAAGGGTCGGCATTTAGCACCGTCAAGTTTGCCCACTTGCCCGGCTCCAGTGTCCCTTCTTCGTTTTCTGAAAATGACCCATAGGCTGCACCGATTGTGTAGCACGAAATTGCCTCGCCGACTGTTAGCCGTTCTTCCGGAGGCAGCCCAGGCCGAACGACTGCAGACCACAATCCATCGATCGCGCTGCAATCGTCGCTTGGACTGTCTGAGCCTCCTGCGACATGAACTCCGTGATGAATCATCGATTTGAGGGGATAGAGATGACTAATCCTGCTTAGTCCCAGTCGCTTCTCGGCCCAACTATCGGAGAAGATGAACCGAGGCTGAACAGACGCAATTATTCCCAGTCTCGCCATCTTCGCCACCGATTCGGGCGAAGTAAGAGAAGCATGTTCAATCCTATGCCTAGATTTTCGGCACTCCTTCTCTCCCAACATCTCGTCAAGTACATCCACCCCCATTTCCACAGCTTTGTCGCCAATAGCATGAATGCACAATTGCAGATCAGACCTGCGAGTTTTCTCTACCAAGTCGGATAGTTGCTCCCTCGTCATTGTCAGCATTCCAGAGGTGTCTGGATTATCATCATACGGCTCGTTGAGAGCTGCTGTTCGTCCCCCTAATGATCCATCGAGAAATATTTTCAAGCCTCCTACACTGAAACCACTCTGTCTCTCTCGAAGTTCCGCCCTGAGGGATCGTGCTTGATCAAGCGTGCTAAGCGGAAGTATTGCGTAGATGTTTTGTCGGATCTCCCCTCGTTCTTTGAGATCAAGGAGAACTTTGAATTCGAGAGAGTCTTCAATTATGCAATGTAATGAAGTGAAGCCTGATTCGAGTAGCCTTTGCGCAGCAGCGAGTAGGGCCACCTTAGTCTCTGTCTCATTGCGAGCGATTGATCTTGCAACTAGCTCTAGGGCTCGTTCCTTTAGTACGCCGGT
>CAYRXJ010000039.1:0-8413 GCA_964428235.1 uncultured Candidatus Bathyarchaeia archaeon
CTGGCTTCTTCTGCACTAGTTCACAATTCATTTCCTTGAACATGACGAGTGCGGGCAACCCCGTCGCCAAGTCGACAATGGTAATCGTCGCTGGCACATTGAACTTGGAAACAGGAGTCCAAACCACCCTTGGAGGTGTTCCTACCGGATCATGGGGGCCGGGCGACCTACTCCAAGTGAAAGTTGACCTACGCCAGGGAGTTAACGTTACGGGGTCGAACATCGTTTCTGGCCTAAAAGGAGGAGTAGTCCAAATCACCCAGACGTTTCCAGCGAGGGGCGGAATTTCACTGGAGAACTTCACCTCTCCATTGCCGCAAGGGACTTCTCTTCTCGGAATGTGGACTTTGAACAGCACTTTCATCGATGGATATGACTACGGATATACATCCACAACCTTCACGCTTGAACAACTAGGAGTCAGCCAATTCAAGTATTCAGGAAACAACCAGAACCTCGCTACATCCGGGACTCTGACCTATGGATCTACGTCGACTCCGGCTATAGGCGTGAATGGATATGTGTTCGCTGTGGACAGCAGTTCGGGAGCCGGACCTTTGACAAGCTCGAAGGTCTCCCCTGGGTCCGGGATGTACGTTTCCAATATTACGCTTGTAAACGGCGTATTCACATCAGGACAATCCCTGACGATGACATTCACGTTGGTGAATCCGACTGGGCTTGCAATGAATGCCAACGTGACCATCGATCATGAATGGATTATCGGTTCAACTCACGACTCGAATGCGACCGTCCCTGTTCCTTCGGGCGACAGCCCATTCCTACTGAAATCGGATTATGTTTACAAGCTAACCGCGAATTTGACTCCGGCCGGAATTAACATAGTAGTCTATGGCCTCTCAAGCGGCAATAGCGCATCCGCCACCCTTCCACCCGGCAATCCTCCGGTGACAAGCCTTCGACAGCAAGCGGGCATCTTCAAGGTAACCGTCAAGAGTGTACCCATCTCGGCATCTTCAACCTGCTCCCCTAACTGCATTAACTTCCTTGAGTCTTCGCCTTACGCGTACGTCCTCGTGAATCCTCCCGTTCCGGGAAGACTGCTTGCCTCGGCCAGCTTCACTTCGACCTCGGGAGGAAGCTTCTCTGCCCCGATTATTTCCGGACCGATTCTCGGAGCCACGAGCTTGACGTTCGTAATCTTAGGTAGAGACTCGAACGGGCTTGCTATTACAGTCCAGACCCCAGCCCATGAGTCGACGCTTCTCCAGTCAAGCATAGGAAATGTTCCTGGTGCAACAGAAAACCAACCGACAACCGTCGTCTTGCACTTGGTCAGTAACTCGACTAACGTGGACATGAACATAGCGATTGGGCTGAACCTTCAGGGAAGCGGCATAGTTCAGAACATTTCAGGAGTGATCATCCCCCACGGAACAAGCAAAGATGTGACATTCAACTTCAACGCTCCTGCAAAAGCTGGGACCTACAGCTTGACATTCGTCTCGCCAGACTATGGCGCACCGCTAATCACGGGAACACTACAAGTCTCGGTGATTCAAAGCAGCCTCCAAGTAATCATCCCTGCAATCATCGGACTTGTCGCCGCCATCGTCGTCCTCCTATTCTTCCTCTTCCGCAAGAAGCCTCTAGCCGCAAGCGAGGCGGTGACCAAAGAAAAAACCTCCAGCGGAAAACCGAGGCCTGGCACGGGATCTCAACCGCGAAATCCTTAACTTAGAGCCGGACTGTCTTTCCAACTTCTTGGGGTGTAGAGTATGGAGTCCGGATCCGACGAGACAATAGGAGAAACATTACCTCCAGAATCTCCGCCAAGAGAAAGAAACCCGGGCGGGCTCATTTACGAATGCATTAATTGCGGATCAAAGCTTACCGCGGACCAACTGGCAATGACCCCTGAGATAAAATGTCCGTTTTGTGGATACAGAATACTCCGAAAGGTTAGACCTCCTATAGTGAAGCACGTTAAGGCCCGGTAGTCATACCCGTTCAGAGCCCGAACATAGTCATTAAACCTAATCAATTCAGCTCTGAGCGGAAGTACCGTTGCAACAAGAGATCAGAGACAAGTACAAACTTCTGTCCGAGACTGCTCGCCGTAGAGGGTTCTTTTGGGGATCATTCGAAATATATGGCGGTCTATCCGGATTCCTCGACCTCGGGCCTCTCGGCGTAGGACTGAAGCGTCAGATCGAGGATACCTGGCGCGAATTCTTCTTACAGCGCCACGGGTTTATCGAGGTTTCAACCCCGATCATAACCCCCCAGAGGATCCTGGAAGCTTCAGGGCACGTTGAGAACTTCAAGGATCCTATGACTGAATGCACAAACTGCAAGAGAAGATTTCGCGCGGATCAACTCGTGAAGGAGGCGACTGGACAAGAAACAGAGGGACTGAGTCTCGAGCAACTGGGCACTCTTCTCAATCAGAAGCACGTGAAATGTCCGGAATGTGGAGGCGAGCTGAAGCCTCCACAGTACTTCATGACGATGTTCAAGACCAACATCGGACCATACGGGGAAGACCCGGCCTATGGTCGCCCCGAAGCGGCACAGGGAATATTCGTCAACTTTCGGAGAATACTGGAAACTATGAGGGAGAAGTTTCCCATTGGGATAGCTCAGGTCGGAACAGTTCTTCGAAACGAAATTTCACCAAGACAGGGGCCGATTCGGCTTAGGGAGTTCACAATTATGGATTTCGAGTTATTCTTCGATCCCGCAGAGCCTGATTGTCCTTACCTTGACGAAGTCGCTTCGGAAGAACTGACTATAGTCACTGAGGAAACGAGAAAGAAGGGGGATGAGTCCGAGCTCAGAATCACCGTCGGTGATGCGATCAAGGAACACGTCATCAAGGCGCAGTGGGCAGCCTACTTCATGGCCCTTTCAAAGAAATTCTTGGGACAGCTAGGCGTCGAAGCACACCACCAACGATTCTTCGAAAAACTGCCCACGGAAAGAGCCCACTACTCTACCCAGACCTTCGATCATGAAGTTCAACTCGACCGATGGGGATGGACAGAGGTCGCTGGATTCGCCTACAGATCAGACTATGACCTGAAAAAACACATGGAAGCAACCGGGGAGGACCTGCGAGTCTTCAAACCATACCCAACACCCCGAATTAGCAGACAACAAAGAACCAAACCAAATTATCAGAACATCCGAAATATTTCCCAGGATGAGACGGGAAAAATTGCTAGCCTCGTTGCGGGCTATGACATAGAAAAACTGCGGAATGCCAAGAAGACGGGCCAGTCGATAAAGATCGGATCGTATACGATCCCGCCCGATTGCTTTGACATAGTTGAAGAAGAAGTGAAAGAGACCGGGACACGATTTGTACCGCACGTTATCGAGCCGAGTTTCGGAGTCGAACGACTCCTCTACACGACCCTCGAGTACAATCTCAAAATGAAGGAAGACCGGCTAATCTTGGGATTACCATTCAACCTCGCACCAGTCCAAGCTGCCGTCTTTCCTCTTGTAAACAAGAATGGACTAGAAGAACGAGCAACCGCAGTCTACAACACTCTAGTCTCCGAGGGGTTGAGAGTCGAATTTGACGATGCAGGATCTATTGGCAGAAGATACGCGAGAGCTGATGAGGCAGGCACTCCTCTCGCTGTCACTGTTGACTATGACACTCTGAAAGACGGGACGGTCACCCTGAGGGATCGCGACAGTTGGACCCAAATCAGGGCAAAAATTGACTCCCTGCCGTCGACAATCCACACTATAGTCAAGGTAGGATTCAACCCCGATAGGTAACAAGCTCCGCACTGCTGCTAGTTTTTTATGGTGAGATTGGTATCACTCGGTGAGACAGGGCAAAATGATGACATTTCCAGTCGAAACAGAAGCAAACATCCGACGCAGAATATTAGACATTTGCAGAGAGCAAACCAGAAACATCGTAGACATCACTCGCGAACTGGCACTGATGACAGACGCGGTATCAGACGGGAAGGCCAAAGAGGCGAAAGAGCACTACCAGAACATGCTCAAAATTCTGGGAGATTTCGAAGGAACGAAGAAGAAACTTCTAGAAGAAGTGGCCTCGTTCGGGACCCTCCTTAGCAACAGGGAAGACTTCATCAGATTAATCTTCAAGATTGGCGAACTAGCAGACTATGCACAGGGAATAGGATTTCGCCTGTCTGCTGTTATCGACCGTAACTGGAAAGTCGACAAGAAGTACACCAAACGTCTAGCAGAGCTCAACGCGCTGGTTCTGGAAGAGATGGCCAAGATCAGAGAGACAGTAATGTCTCTCGGCTTCAATCCCACAAAGGCAATGGAACTTTCAAGAGGGGTCGAGGAAGCTGAACGTAAGGTTGACACAAGCTACAGGTCCCTAGATCTCGAGGTACTTGACGATAAGATACCATTGAGAAGTCTACTGCTAATCCGCGACTTGAGCTCACACATGGAGAACATGGCTGACCTCGGAGTCGATGTTGTGGATCTTATCCGCGTAATCGCACTAACGGCATAGAAACCGAATGCAAACGACGCCCTCGACTATCAAAGCCGAGGCAGAACTCATTGGAACCAGGCTGATCATTTGGGACGCGAAGACCGGACTAGGCACCTACCGTGCTGGATTTTTCGGAAAACCAGTCGGCATTCCGAAGCCCAAACCCGACCAAGACTTTGACGTACCTTTACTCCTGGACCTAATGGAAGGACTATACCTTCTCGAGCATCACAAGATATTCGTAAGAGATGGAAGAACTAAGAAGCCAGTCGGAAAATCTATACTTCTAAAGGAAGCGCGAGAGACCTATCGAGGGTTTAGCCGCGCTTACCTTGTCTACAAGGACTTAAGAAACAAAGGGTACATAGTGACCCCAGGAATCAAGTTCGGCGCAGACTTCGCAGTGTACGAGCACGGCCCGGGCATCGATCACGCACCGTTCATCGTGTCTGTGGAAGATCCAAGATCTGTTATGGGACCGTTCGAAGTCGTGAGAGCTGGACGCCTAGCAACCACTGTCAGGAAACAATTCATTATTGCCATCCCCGACTTGAAGCAGAAAGAGATCAGGTACTTGGTCTTTAGCTGGTTCAAGGCCTAACAACAAACTCACCACATATCCCTTCATTTTTCGTCCCTTGCATTCCACAAGAACCCCAGAGCAAAGTCTCGAGCATGCCGCTCAGTGCCCCGGTGCTTCCCACCTACGTATCGAAGGTGGTGATAGAATTCGTGGATTAACACATACGGGTCGAACATGTATTCCTCCTTTGACATGTAAATCGTTTGGTCTCGATGCACGTAACATCCTAGGGCCCTTTTCTCGCCCTTCGGAAGACCAATTCTCAGGCTAGGTCTAACCACTCGATAGTGTGCGCACAAGGCATCAAGCGCCGCTTCCGGCTTCTTGTCGAATTTTATGAGACGAACAATCCTTCGTTGAAACTCAACTTCCGAATCGTTCCCCGAGTTTGACAACGATCGACTCAACACCTAGCAAGCATCCATAGATATTATTCGTGAACCATGATTCGAAATTGGGCGTCTCCTTGAGGCAATTCTTTAACGTTCTTCAAAAGAAGGCCTCCACCGTACAGTCATGTGGAAGAGGATGGAGGCCCAATTTGGAACTCATTCCGAACGCCTGAAGGTTGCAAAATTCTTGCTAAAGAATGGACTGTCAGTCCGAGGAAACAAGATCTATCTTAACGAGATAGAAATACCCGTTCTCAAGGTGGCGAGAGCAATTGGCGTGGATAGAAGAACCGTTAACGAAACCACTCGCAGGATTAGCTCGGACAAAGAACTCAACACGGTCTTTTCCACTCTTGAGTCCGCGGGTCCGTCCCTCCGGGTGGCAGCCAAACAAATGCACCTGGGGGTTGTCGAGATAACTTCCGACAACGCCGGGAGGGTGGGAATCCTTGCCAGTGCTGCGCGAATTCTAGCAGATGAAGGAATTAGCGTACGACAAGCTTTGGTCGATGACCCTGAGCTGAGCCAGGATCCCAAACTGACGCTCATAGGCAGTAGGACTGTACCGGGTCGAGCTATACCAGCGCTTCTCAAAATCCCCGGTGTTGTCAAAGTCGCCGTGTCCTAGTACCAGGGGCCACCAATGTTACCCGAGGTAACATTTATAGCCAATGTCTGTTACCAATAGTAACGAAAAAGAGGATCTTCCAATGAGACTCACTTTGGTCAAATCAGAACACACAGTGCATGTTTCCCCTCATGACATCCTTGACTACAAGACCTTCGACGAACGACACCAACTCCTCACGGGCCAGAACGAACTAAAACAGTTCGAAAGATTCCACGCAGCAAGGCAACTGATATCCGAAGAGATGGACACTTTTCTCGACGCGAAACTAGCTCCAGAAGATAAGCGGAATTCCTTCACAGTTGACGTTTGTGGTATCAAGAATGGAGTACTTAGGGCGGTGTTCTGTGAAACATCAGGGATCGGCGAACAACTCTCTTCTTCGATCGAGAAGATCACGAATTCACAAAACGTCAACGCTGTAATTCTCCTTCCGAGACAAGTAAGTCAACACGAGATTCAAGGATCACTCCACGACGCTATAGAACAGGGCAAGGCTACGATGGAAGTTTTGGGCTGGTTCGGTGACAGTTTCCAAGAGACTTTTCGGGAGACATTGAGTTTGATAGAGCTCTTGGGCAATGAGACCAGAATGAGAATGCTTGCACCGCTTCTCGAAAAGAGAACCGCGAAGAAAGATTATCGAAGTAAAATAAACCCGAAACTTGTCTATCACAATCTTTCTTCCCTTTCTGATGCAGGTCTTCTCGATGAGAACGAGGAGGGAGCTTACGATCTGAGCCAGTTTGGGAAAACATTGCTCGCCGAATTCATCACGTTTCTTGAGAAGACACGGAGGACCCTTGTAAACCAAAACCGGGAGGTGAAAAATGATTGAGTGAAGATGAATTCTTTTCGAATTGGTTGAGACGCAGATGGCGATTCCCAACGGCAAACCTGTTCGACGAGCTGGAACAGGACTTTGAGGAGATGTTCAAGGACATGGAACTTCCCAAGGACCTTGTCCGCGAAAGAAAGCTTCCAGACGGTGGCACCGTCCGGGAGATGGGCCCGTTCGTTTACGGATACTCGTTCAGTATGGGTCCTGACGGCAAACCAGTGATCAGAGAGTTCGGCAATGTCAAACCTTCGCTGAGAGGAGGACCAAGAGGAGCAGTCAAACCACAACTCGATGTCAAAGAAGACCGTGAACCACTAGTCGACACAATCGTCAACACGGACAACGTTAAGGTCGTAGCTGAGCTTCCCGGAGTTGAGAAATCAGACATTTCGCTAGAATGCGATGGGCAAACGCTCACTCTGAAGGTGGACACAGAAAAGCGCCGATACTTCAAAGAACTACCACTTCCAGTGGAAGTTGATCCCGACACATCAAAAGCGTCCTATAAGAACGGAGTCTTAGAACTCTTGCTTACGCGCAAGAGACCTGGTGCCAAGGCCAAACAAATAGCCATAGACTAGCACGGGGAAACTGCGTTCCCCTGTCTCCTTTTTTTCCTGTAAACAATTCACATCTTGTTGAAGGGCCAAGTCTTAACCTCTCAAGAACATCTCGTAAATCATGGCTTCAACAGATCTCGTCATAAGCGCTTCTGAACACCAGAAAAGAATCGAGACGATAAGAGCTGCTTTGAAGCACTCAGGTTCCTCTGCACTCTACCTGACGAATCCGACCCGGATCCTTTACGCAACCGGGTTCAGCCACATTACTACCGAGCGACCATTGGCGCTCGTTATACCCAAAGAAGGGCCTGTTTTCGCGATGGGCCCCCATCTTGAGGGAGATCATATTAGACTGCAATCAGAAATAATCAACGAATACTACAGTTACTCTGATTACCCTGGCCTCACCCATCCGATTCGACGATTTGTCAGAATCTTGGAAGAAAAAGGACTCGCAAGGAAGAAAATCGCAACTGACTCAGCTAGCGGCGCAGCTGGAGGTTGGGGATATCGAGGACCCTCGCTCACTGAATTGCTTCCTCGACCCATGGTAGATGGCAGGGACATTGTTGATCGATTGAGAATCCTCAAGTCTCCTCAAGAGATAAGATTGCTAAATGAGAGCGCCCGATGGGCTGAGAGAGCTCACGATATTTTGTTGGAGCACCTCAAACCAGGCGCGCGCGATGTGATCGCTGGAGTTAGAGCTAGCTATGAAGCGTTAACACGCATGATGAAGAAGATAGGAGGTCGATATCGACAATTGAAGTGGGGCTTATCCCCAGTAGTCGTCGGCTGCAGGGGTCAAGTTGGACCCGAGTCGGCTATCCCCCATTCAGTCTTTTCCAAACGTAAGATTAGGAAAGGCGACGTCTTGGTGACGGACGCAGGAATAGAAACTGGCTGTTAACATAATGAGCCAGATAGGACACTTATCCTCC
>CAYRXJ010000039.1:8423-11418 GCA_964428235.1 uncultured Candidatus Bathyarchaeia archaeon
GAGTGCTCAGGACGCAGCCTTACGGGCGTTCAAAGCGGGAACCAGATGCAATACTGTGGATTCTGTCGCAAGGAAAGTCGTCGAACAGGCGGGACTGGGGAGCTTTCTCCGCCATCATGTTGGGCATGGAATAGGGATCGACGGTCACGAACCACCATGGCTCGATCCAGGAGAAACCACTGTGATGAAGAGAGGAATGGTTTTCTCGTGCGAGCCTGGGCTTTATGTTCCAGGTTTTGCCGGATTCAGACACTCGGATACGATTGAGATCACAAACAGTGGCATGAACTTCATCACTAAGTATCCACGAACTCTCGAAGAGTTAACCATCTAGGAAACCGGGACCCGGATTAGCCTATGTCCACAGAGCGTTTGGCAGAGCCTTCTCCACCGGCATTGAAACCTTGTGATCCTTGTAGGTCTCGCCGCAATGAGGACATCGAAGATTTCGGCGCCACATTCTATAGATTAGTCTAAGCCCGACATAGGTCAACCCAAAGATCACTAACCCGGCGATCGCCGTGGCAATCGCAGAGTCCACGTTCATGATGAAAATGAAATAGTGAATATCGACCATTTCAGCAAACCCCCGATCCGGCCCGCAGTAATTGTGGATAGTGATATGGATTAGATCGGGCGCGCATGGACTACACTTCGAAACTGTCGGTATAAACCTACCTCGGCGCAGAAGTGCCGATTAGAGAATCATATATCTGTTTATTGAAATATGTGCACTAGACCTGTGAACCCTTTGCGGCGACGTGGAAATACTACGGAGGATTTGTAGAGGAGGCAGTAGGTACCGGCTTCAAGACCTCATCAGCATGCGTGATCTTGACCAGTCCCTTGAGAAGAAGACGATTGGTCATCTTCGCGCAGACATCACAGTCTTTCCCCGGGCAGTACCCCTTCAAGAAATTCTCGCACTTCCATCGATAGTTCTCTATTTCGACAGTGGACATACAAATGGAGCCTTTGTCGATCTGACCTCAGTCGGAAATCGACTAAAGTCTCGCGTAACTTCAAGCAAAACCGACAGGTAACATTGGCATAGGCATTCCGTCTAACCGAAGACCTCTGCACTAGACAGTGTCCCGGCTGACCCCGATAATGATGTAAAGTCTAGGCGTATTGAGTGGGCGCTACCGCGATCTGCTTGGGTTTGGACACGACGGCAACGTTCTCCCGGAACACTGGACGATAGGCGATTCCATACAATATGAGTCCGTCTTTGCCTTCGTAGTCCAAACGTCGAACCACTCCTTCTAATTTGAGGCCTGGCTTCAGTTCTGAAGGACTGGCGTCAACAAATAGTACTCTGTTAGACTCCAATAATTCGAAGTTGGAAGTCCATCTCTTCTTGAAGGGTAGCTTCGCAACATTCTTCAGTTTGGCGTACCTTGGGAATCGCTTCTTTTCCATCGGACCCTTGCAGTCAGAGGCTAAGCAAGAATCCCGGGCCGGGTAGTAGATGCGGTCGCAGCCTTTGCATAAAGAGAGGGAAAAGTAGCTTCCGTTGACCGGCTCGATCTCACCAACCATTCTCGGGATCTCGAGTCGGCGCTTGATTCTTGACAATCGCTCGCGAATCAAGTCGTGATAAGTGTCGATCCTGATCTCAGATTTTCTTTCAACGTAGTCCATGACGGTTGGAACTCGTCCTCTCTTCTCCTCGATCCCATCTTGGACTTCGAACCAAGTCGCGTTTGAGTAGGCGCCGGATCCATATGAGACAGCGAGAACTTGGTCGCCAGGTTTAGCTTTGTCAAACAGCGAAGATAGGGATATCATAGTTGAGGCAGCATAAGTATTCCCGGTGTCGAGGACCCGTAACCAGGGCTTAATCTTCTTCTCGATATCGCGCTCCGTGAGCCGCATTCGTTCGGCAATAGACGGGTCGCCGACGTAAGGTATCTCATCTTGGGTAAGCGCGTTGCAAGTCTTCATCGGTAGATAGCCTGACGGCTGATGAAAAGTGATCCAGTCGAAATCCGAAAGCGAGAGGTCCGGGTGCTTTCTGAATAGATTGGCGATAGCACCAATAATGTGCGACTTGTAAGCCTCGACCGTGGTCCTTCCAAAGTGCTTGGGAACCGCAGACTCTTCCCGTCTCCAAAAATCCATGTAAAGAGAAGAATAGGGAGCGATATCCTCGATACTCGCGATAAGATCAGTCTTCCCTAGCACAAATGCACCGGCTCCTGCACCTGCCGAGTACTCAAGCGGGTCTCCCCGCTCCGCTTGTGCAACATCCGATCCTATGGCTAGCCCATACTTGACTCGGCCGCTCCGGATTTCCGCGTCTATGAAGCCAACACCTTGCATCCCAGAATTACAAGCACCCTCAAGATCAGCAATGAAGACATTCTCTCCTACTCCGACAAAAGACCCTACGTGCCTAGCGATAGTTCCGACAGCGTAAGGCTTTGACTCAGAACCTGCCGTCACGATCCCTATTTCTCCAGGCGAAATACCGGCCATTCGTATGGCGTTCTCAGCAGCCTCGGTGGCAATTGTCATAGTATCTTCAGTGTGCCCGGCAATCGCCTTTTCACGCAAGAGAAGTCCATGTCGAACCTTCTCGAGAACTTTTTCGAGTTCTTTGCCGCGCTTTTTCTCGCGCTCTCGGACGATGCGAGCTGTCTCAATCCGTTCTCGAGGAATATAGACTCCGTAACCCACGATTCCAACTTTGCCATTACTCAAACGGAAACCCTCGGAAACACCCGATATGTGAAGAACAACTTCTCAGCCCGCACTGTATTTAAGACTACGCGGGAAGCGTTCTTATTGCCATTTTCAATCGACTAGCACCTTCCAGAGATAGTGAGTCCTTATTCTCGCCCTGGCTGAGCTTAGTTTCTTCAATCCTTCTGCAACTCTTTCGATCCTCGCGCGGTTACAGTTCGCTTTTGGCGCTAGAATCGTCCTTCGGACGTTCCGGACTTTATCGAAGGGCGACAGATGAGAGCCAGCACTTTCTTACCAGTGTTTT
>CAYRXJ010000040.1:0-11145 GCA_964428235.1 uncultured Candidatus Bathyarchaeia archaeon
CCCTTACAAGGGATCATCCCTGCTTCTGATGGGCGAATCTGGAACTGGGAAGACTACTAGCGCATTACAATGCCTTATGCGGGGTGGCGCGAACCGAGAGCGCACACTCTACGTGTCGTACGAGGAGTCTCCGGAGGAATTGACAAGGCAGGCCCTTGGGTTCGGCTGGAAGATTAACGATTACATTGATAGCGGCTTGGTCAAGATAGCGTCGCACTTTCCTGAGCCATACAATGTCGACCGGATTTTCGCTGACAATAGAAAACTCATCGAGGAGTACAAGCCTACAAGGTTTGTCGTTGACAGTCTCACAAGCCTCGAGAATGCGATGGACCCTGATGACTTCTACCGGTTAGTCCGAAGAATGCAGTCTCGTTTCAAGGCAGAGGGCGTTACTGCCCTGGTCACAGCTCGCACTGGTGAGGGAGGGCTTCCATCCGACTTCTGGGTTTCCTCACTCATGGACGTTATCGTCTCATTGCGACAGGTCGAGTCTGAGAGCGCCTTGCGTCGTGCCCTGGTCATTTTCAAAGCTCGTGGAATACCTCACGACTCCAGCATCAAAGAATTCATTATCGGGCCGAAAGGAATTGTCGTGGAGGATAGATTTACCGACCTCGAGCAGATTCTCGGAGGTTCTGCAAGGAAGCCAGCTCATGTACAGGCGTGGAGCGATGCTTTCTCCGGGACTGCGCGACCTTCCCGGTCCGGAAGCAAAAGGTGAATCAGTAACTGATTCATTCGTCACGAATAGATCGTAAGGGATAGCAGACACGATGAGTTTGAGGAAACTCGGAATCGCGCCCCTGCCCATTGCGGGAGTTCTTGCCTTCTTGTTTGCCGTGTTTGGAATAGGGGAAGAGCTGGCTTATTCCTCAGCGGTCCTTGTGGTCTTTCTCAACATCTTCGTAATTCTTGGAGCGGCTGTTATCGTTTCCTGGATCTCTGTCAAGAGCTTCCTCTCAACTGGTGCAGTCAGCGTGCTTCTGCTTGGAACGGCTGTTCTTGCTTTTGGAACGATGGCTGCTCTCGCAAGCATTGTTTGAAGTGTGGCCCCGGGGGAGGGATTTGTCTTCTATGCTGTTGGCGGTCTCGACTCGGGAGCCCTGCATCTTGCCAGCTCTCTCCTAACATATCGGGGTAGTCCCCGCCATACAACTGGTCTCAGGCTGAGAGCGGGGGGAACTTATCTCGGGACTACATTCTTTCTGGCTGTCGTCTCGATCCTGACTCTCGGGGACATTATTCCTGCGGGTCTTTGGGCTCCTGGATCATTGGCTCAACAAGTTGCGGCTACAGCTACCGCGTTCTTGCTCACGATCTCAGCAGTATTGTTCTCTAGGGTCTATCTCAGATCTCATAACCCAATTCTTTACTGGTACAGCCTCGCTTTGTGGGCAACTGCAATAGGATTTCTTGCGTTTTTCGGGACGAACGGGATCGGAGATCCTCTGTTGTGGACTGGAATCGGGAGCATCTGTGTGGGGAGTGTCTACTTCCTCCTGTCTGTCCACGCCGTTCCGAAGCTTCTGGGCGCTGGCGAGGGACTGTTGAAGGGAGACGTATGATGGATTTCAAGAGTGATGAAGAGTTCAGGGCTGGCGTCCTGAAATGTATTGACTCGGGGCTGGAGGTTCTCGGGCCGGTGTCAAAGGAAGTCATCTACTCGTATCTCGCTCAAAACCAGCTAATCAGGGAGAAGATTCCTGACGAGCCTTGGAAATTTACAGAGGCGTTGAAAAGTCTGTTCGGCAGAGGAGAAGAAGTGCTTGAGAGATCAATTGTGTTGGAGTTGAAGCGAAGAATGGGAATCGATTCCAACGGGGTCTCCCTCGTCGAACTTCTAGCCGCCATCAGGATGAAGAAAGTGCCTGTCGATCGAAGAGAGACGGTAAAGTCTAGAAGATCACGCGGTGTTTCTGGGGCGGCGAAGGTCTAGCTCTTAGAAAGAAAGGCTTGGACACATCACGCGAGCTCCTATTGTCGCTCTCTTGCATGAGACAATTGTTCAATGCTTCGAGCTGGCTTTACAGAACGCGGGTCCCGGGGTCAAAGGCACGGTTGACCGTTACTTGTGGAACAAGGGGATTCAAGAGGCTGATATCTCAACAAGGTTCGGGGAGATCGAGAAGAGTCTCACGGACATGTTTGGTGCTGGTGGAAGAATGATGATCCTCTCGACGCTCGCGAAGCTGTGCGACGAATACTCACTGAGACTCGACGTGTCTTATGCGGATACGTTGCATGATCGGCTTGACCAGCTAAAGGAGCGTATTCTCGTCGAGAAGAGGCTGCCTAAGCATTATCGAAGAGCGATAGAAACGACCAGTTTCGAGGACACTACAGGGACTCGAGCAGCCTGGACTGACTAGTACTTCAGTTTCTTAGCGTCCCAGTCGAGCCCGTCGGCATTAATCTTCTCGGCTTTGAGAGCCGTCCTGAGTGCTCCGAGAACGTTCTCGGACGTGTATCCAGGTCCGAGCCGAAGAACATGGTGTGGTACAGGTTGTTTGTGCAACTGGTAGATCTGGTCTGATGGGAAGGATGAGTTGAGCCAGAAGATTATCGGGTTCTTCACTCTTCCATTGTACTGCACGAGTTGACGTGCAAGAAGATGGTTGGGAGGATTGTCCCGTGCGTGCAATCGCTCGTCAAACTCAAAACTTTGACCGACTTGGATCATAGCTGTTCCTCGTCGAGCGTGTAGCATTACTTGAGGGGATAAGACGCAGACGGGACATTTGGCCAGCCAGTCACGGACTTCTTTCTCGTAAGACTCCACCTGGTTCTGAAACGAACTCATTATGCTGCTATATTGCAGGGCCTGATAATAGAGTTGTTGGCCTTGCCACTAGACTAAAATGAGGTTAACAGGACCTGGTGATCACATTGAGCCACAACTGTGGGCGGTCTCGATTTCGACAAGACCGCAAATTATTTCGCAGGTCCTGACAAACTAGCTAGAGAAATTTTTCAAGTAAGAACTGTCTGTCTTCCAGTAGCCGAGTATATCCTATCTATTCAGTGCACAAAGCGATTTGAAATAGCGAGCCGGTCTTGCCCTTCAGATGGAGAGGCTTGATGGTCAGTCTCGTTTCTTCTTTGTTATGAAGTGGAGGGCGAGCAAGTGTCCTTCATATGCAAAGGGGACGAGAATTACGTTTGTGTTCGCTTCTTTGCTGTCTTTGCGTTTCCAGATGACGTCAAAGCTTGATCCTACGTGGCTCTCCATAGCTTTCTGATACGCGGTGACTAGCGCCTTTCGGCTTTTTGGCATGACGAAGACTTCTGGAAAGTTCACGTCGAGCTTGGACCATTCTTCCGGTGAGCTGTAGCCGAGTAGTTTGGAGAAGTTGTTGTTGCACCATTTGTGTGCGTTGTCGAGGTAGAGATAGATGGCTTGCTGTGACTCGTCAAAGATTGTTTTCAGTTGATCGACGGATCCTGAGACTAGTTCTTCGTGATGCTTGTTATCGGAGGGGGAGTGGGACAAGTTGCACGCCGGTTTGTCTCGGCTGTTAATAGACTTGTTTGGAGTCAGACTTGAGATTTTACACTAGAGAATCGCCGGGGAAACTGCGGGACTGATGAACCTCGAAAGTAAGAACACCTGCTTTTACGGCGGGATCTTCCTCGTAGATCTTTCGGGTCTCTTCCGGGCTGGTGGAGAATACGCCGATCCCGACTACATGTGTATCGTCGAGTATTGGGCGGACCACGAGAAGTTTTCCATCTCGTCGCAACTCGAAGTTTCGTCGTCCATGCTCCATTATGAACTTGGCCGCTGGGGGGCCTTCCGCCTTTTTCGTCTTGTGGAGGATCAGTACCGTGTATGGGCGTGTTTTCGAGAGCATGTCCTGCATGTAAGAGTCGGTGATCTGTTGCATTGCGTTTTTGGACCGTTGGGGAGCTGATTCTTAGCTGTTTGTGAAGATTCGGAGGGTGAGGGAGCCGTGATAATCTTAAGCGCTAGTCGGGACTTGTATTGATGTTATGATTTCAGGCGTGCAGGAATCCATCGATGCGCGCGATGTAATCACTGTTGTCGCTGTTAGTGATCTTTCAAGGTCAAAGGATTGGTATTCGCGGGTCTTCGGGAAGGGTCCAGATCTGGAGCCGTTTCCAGGCCATCTCGAGTACAAGATTGGTGGGGCGTGGGTTCACATTTCGAAGGGCGAGGTGAAGCCTTCGGGCTGGAGGATAGAGATCGAAGTCCAGGACTTGCAAAGAGGGCCCAGCCGGCTCCAGAAAGCAGGAATCTCCACATCAGAGATCGGGACGAGTCCAGGTGCGATAACTTGGTTCAGTCTCAAGGATCCTGACGGTAACGCTATGCGATGGTTCCGACTTCTAACGATGGACGCGCAGGTCACAGGCAACCGCGATTAGGGTCCAATCCTCAGGGTTCAGTGTTGGCTGACGATTCCGACAGCGAGAATCGTCTGGTCGAAGAGACCAAGGAGTACTATCATCAGCGCGCTTCGCAGTACGTTGACTGGAGCCATGATACGGGAACATACGAGGGTGGTGGGACGCCCGAAGCATCGTGGTTCATGGAAGGGAAGATGCTACTAGAGAACCTGGAAAAAGAAAAGCTCACGGGGAATGTTCTAGAGATTGCCTGTGGGACCGGCGAGTGGACAGAGGTTCTGGCTAGGAATGCGGACTCTGTTACAGCGCTCGACTCTTCCTCGGATATGATCAAGCGAAACAAGGCAAGGCTCAAGGATAATCCGAAGGTGAGATATGTGCTCGCTGATTTCTATGACTGGAAGCCTGACAAGCTGTATGACGCGGTCTCATTCTCTTTCTGGATCTCGCATGTTCCAGGTTCTAGACTGGACGAGTTTGTCTCGAAAGTGTCTCGTTGCCTGGTTCCAAGTGGTAGGGTAGTCTTCGTGGATCAGCAGGTCACGGCTGAGAAGAACGAGGTTATGGATGTTCCCGGTGGCGAGGTCAGCATCCGGACCCTGGATGACGGACGAGGGTTCAAGGTGATCAAACACTTCTACAAGCACGAAGAAATACGGGAGGTCTTCCTGAGAAACGGTATCAGAACGCGAGTCTCTAACACTTCCACTCACTTCTTCTTTGTTGATGGCAGAAAGACTACCTAAGTCCAATTTTTTCAGGTATGATCCCTTCGCGAAACTCTTTTCTGCGCAACAGCGTGGGAATCTAATACTCGAATGGTCCTTCCGCTCGACTTCTTATTCTTCACGGCTATCACTGTCCTGACAACCACGTTTCTACTGGTCAACTACGTCTCGTATCTCAGCCGGGGAAGGAATAACCGGATAGTCTACGAGGCACTAGCGCTAGTAATCGCTGGCGTGGCGGCCGGAGTTCTTCTCGGATCAGTTATGATCGAGCTTGGAGAACAGTACGGATCCGATCTAGTTCTCTCTCGTCTAGGGTTTACCTTTGGCTGGGCGTTCATGCTCACACTTGGCAGCGCGTGCGTCTCGATCTATGAGCGCCACTCGAAGGGCATGATCTCCATAACGCTGAACATTATCGCCACTCTACTCATCGGGTTCGGACTGGTAGCGGGACTCTTGTTCTCGGCAGAGTCATTGCCTCCTCTTCCAACAAGCATCTTGAACCTTGGATTGGCGGCCTTGTTCACATCCTTCCTGAAACTGGTGTTTGATAAGAGGCTGCAAAAGGGAAAGAAGGGTTTTCGACAGCGTCTATCGGACCTGTTCAAACACTGAACTATGCTATCGCCCGGCTATTCATTCGAGTTTTTCGCCGCAGTGCCTGCATGTTGTCGCCCATGGCAAGTTGTACCCGTGGCACTTTTTGCACTCTACCAGTTTTGAGAGGTCTGGAGAAATGCCGGGCTCGATACGGTAGTGCGGGATTGGGTGGCTCTCATGTCTCGTTGACATGGCTTGTTCCCAGGAATAATAAGGGCGTTCTTGGCTATTGTCCAGTGTAGTACCAATCGAACCTGTTCTAGGTCCTGTCTTGAATCGGTCGAGCGTGGAGTTCCCTTTTCTCGAATGGGCCTTCCACTCGACAATTCTCTAGGACGAATGTACAGGGGTTTGTGTCTTCTGTGTGTGAGTATGGAGCTGTCAGTTGTTCCAAGATCTCATGGCCCAAAAATGTTTTTGACAAAAGTAGTGTGGTACAATTGTTCGTCGAACGAAGGAACAGTGTAGCCATAAGGTCGGGAGCTTGTTCGTCGTTTTGTCGTTTCGATGAAATGGTTCCCAGCTCTACAGACTAGGACTATCTCTGTTCTCTTCATGATCCTTGCCATTACATCGACTAGCCCGGTTTGGGTTCGCGCTGACTCTGGGCAGACTCCTATTTTCTCGATTGTCTTGATGGTTCCTCAGCCGAATCCGGCTAGGCAGGCCTGGTCATTGGTGGTGCAGGATAACCTGTTGGGATTGGGCATTGACGCGCAACGTGTGGTTCTGGATTGGCCGACGATCTATTCTCGCGCGCTAACTCCAGCGTCTGATGTTCTCGGGAAGAGCTACAACAACGGCGGGTTTGACGCCCTGTTTCTGGGCTACGCGCTTGGTATTGACGCGGATCCCTATTCGTACTATCATAGTTCGCAGTATGCGCCGATTGGCTCGAACTACTATCTCTGGAATAACACCCAGAACGATCTTTTGACGAATCAGATAAAACAGGACCTGAACGCTTCAACGCGTCTCGGGCTTGTCAAGCAGTGGCAAGCTCTCGCGTACGATCAAGAGCCTTCTGCTACGATCTTGTACACGAAGGAGATTGTCGCGTTTGATTATACGATGCCGAACGCGAAGTATGTCTTTGGGACTTACCACTCTCCGTACTGGCCGCCGATAGAGCAGCTGTCGGAGTTTGGCGGGTCGAACACTGGATCGGTCACGCTGGCCCAGACCGGTCCGGCACCTTCGGAAGGGTTCAATCCTGTTCTCAGTAGCTCGTATTATGATCAGACTGTCTATGGGGCGTTGTTTAGCGCGTTGGCGCAGCGTAATGATACGATCTTCAAGAATATGATTCCACAGCTCGCCACAGGCTGGTCTGTCGGTTCTGACCAGAAAACCTGGACAGTGTCTCTACGCCCCGGTGTGACGTGGCACGACGGGGTGCCGTTTAACGCGACGGATGTCAAGTTTACCTTTGATGCTTTGCAGGATGATTCCTTGGCGGCGGACAATGAGGCGTTCATCAAGGGAATTGTTGGTGGTAAGAGCAATGTCCAGATTGTGGATCCTTACACTGTCCGGTTCTCGTTGCCGGAGCCTTATGCGTATTTTGTCGAGAATGTTCTGACTACTCTGATGATTCCGGCCCATGTGCTTGCGGGTGTTCCGTATGCTAGCTGGAGGGCGAACCCGTTCAATACGGGTGTTGGTGGTGGACCCATTGGGACGGGGCCTTACAAGTTTGTCAGCTATAATGCGACGACGGAGGTCAATCATCTGACTAGGAATGATATCTATTTTGATTTTCCGCAGAACGGTAGGTCAGCGTTGCTGGCTAGGGGTGGGTTTGAGGTCAAGGACTATTTTGTGGAGCACATGTCGAGCTCTGATGTGGCAGTGGCGGCGCTGAAGGCTGGGACTGTGAATGTTCTTGATGCGCAGTATGCCCTGTCTTCGCAGGCAAGTTTTCTCTCCACTTGGCCGACTAGCGAGTGGGTGTCGTATGATGGGTTTGGGGTTCAGGAGCTGGGTTTCAATATGCAGCACCCGGTTTTTGGGACTGGTGTGAACACGCCGCTGGGCCGGGCTGATCCTTCCCGGGCTGCCTTGGCGGCGAAGTATGTTCGTCAGGCTATCAGCTACGCTATCCCGAGGGACCTGATTATTCAGCAGCTTCTCGTTGGGTATGGTAATCCGGGGATTACGACTCCTGTTGTCGGGGATTATTCAACTGGGACCGCTGTTACTGAGGGATTCAACACGGCCCTCGCGCCGTACAGTTTCAATTTAACAAAGTCTCGCGAGTTGTTGGAGGCGGCCGGCTACTATCCTAACGCTTCGCCTAGCGTCTGGGCTACGTGGGGGTTCGCTCTTACTGTGATGCTGTCGGCGACAGCGTTGACGTTGATGGCTCTCTACATTACTGAGTTGAGGAGAAACCCTCGAGGGAGAAAGCCGGTTTCTCTACCCGTCTCATAGGCTCCGCGCGGTTCCTAATCGTCTTTGGTTTTTGGTCTGTTGGTGCGGGGGGTGGGATTTGAACCCACGAACCCCTACGGGACAGGGTCCTGAGCCCTGCGCCTTTGACCTGGCTTGGCAACCCCCGCTCGATCGCGGGACTTGAATAGTCTGGTCTGATAAAGCCCCTGTCATTCCTGGGAAAACATGTTGGTTATCCTAGGCCTTGATGGATTCTAAGAGGGAAGTCCGGAAGGGCGGGTTTGTGTCGCCTGAGCTTTTCTCACATCCTAAACCCTTTTTTTCCTGGTCTCGTTTTCTGTCTGGGCATATTTTCGGCCTTGTTTCCGGGTCTCGGCTTGTTTCCTGCTTGTCTCTTGATCTTTGAAGCGTGAGTCTAAGGGGTGTCTTCTTCGTGGTTTAGCGTGTTGCTGAAAATGGCAGGCTTGGAATCGTGATCAGGGCCTAAAACGGGCGTGTCTGGTGGGATCAGGAAAACTGGATCTGCAACACTCGAAGTTTTTGCAGTGCAATCCCCACCATTTTTCTGATCTCTCGTTGTCTGGGGTGGAGAATGGGCTTGTCTCGCGGTTCAGGGCTGATAGTCACCTTGGATGGCATTGTAAAAACTCGAGTTCTTCCACGTGAAAGGTGCCGGTTTGTTCGCACCCCCTCCCAGAAGCGGGATCAGGGCTGATATTGGGCGATTCTTGCATCCGTGATCCTCTGTCCTCGAAAGGAGTGTGTCGCGCGATCCTGGGAATGGGGTACTCCTCTAGAAGAGTCTCGTAAACACGCAGGGTAGTTCCCGAGTGATTTTTCAAAAACCTGGAAACGAGGAAGCTTCAGGAAGAAGGGGTTACTTGCCTGCGTAGGCTTTCTTCAGCTCGGCGATATCGAACTTTTTCATCTTCAGGAACGCCTTTGTCACCCGTTCGATCTGTTGTTTGGTTCCTTTGCTCAGCATCTCGTTCATGGCTTCCGGGACGATCTGCCAGGACAAACCATGCTTGTCCTTGAGCCAGCCACACTGTTCAGCTTCCGGGACCGCGGATAATTTCTGCCAATAATAGTCGACTTCTTTCTGGTCTTTACAATGAACGACAAAAGAAATGGACTCGTTGAACTTGAAGAGCGGGCCCGCGCTTATCGCCATGAAAGGCTGGCCAGACAACTGGAAGGAGACGATCTCCGTGTCGCCAGAAGGCGTGTCGTGCAGTACTGAGCTGTGGGTGATCTTGGATTCCGGGAAGATGCCTGTGTAGAATTTGGCTGCGGCTAGGGCTTCTTTATCGAACCAGAGGTGGGGAGTTATTTTGGCTTGTACAGACATTCCTTGTTCTGCCTTGGAAGCTGGAACCTGCAGGGTTCTGTATAAACGCGCACTGAGTTGTCTTGACCGGGGAAAAGAGAGGGTTGAGGCCCTTGTCTTGTAGGGCCTTCTATGGGAATCTTGTCGTGCTGTTGATCTGTATGTTCCGGTAGAGGAATGTCTGTCCGTTCGCCGTGCCCGCGTTGCCGTTTGACCAGCCGCCATCGGTGATAATGGAAATGTCACTGATGGTCAGTGATAGAGAGTTGGCGCACGCGACTGCCTGTGAGTACGTCTGGTAGAAAGTATGACCAACGCAGGTTAGCTGGGAGTCGTCCCAGCGCGTGCCAGCAGTGTCGCTGGCCATGTTTGGTGTGGGGCACTGTGTGGCGGGGCAGGCTTGTTGCCAGCTGTTCGGGTCGCAGTCGCTGAACTCTGGGGAGGTTCCGAAGTAGACCTGGATGTTTGCGCCGTTGGACATGTCGATCTGGAATCGCGGAGATCCGCCGCCGTCGCAGCCGCTCTGTGTGTAATACTCGGTTGCGAGAAACGTAAGTTGGTCAAGAGTGCTGCCGTGGAGGTTCCGAGTGACGAAGCCGCCGAACGTGAAAGATCCATCCGAGAAACACGTCGGATATGATGGGCAGACGGACTGCTGGTAGACGACAGTGTCGCATGATCCGCTGGAGTCGCAGAAGCGTTGTGGCTCTGCTGTCCCGAAGAAGGTGGCGCCGTGTCGGTTGTCTGGAGGGGTCGTGTCGGAGCTTGTCGTTGTCATCTGGTTGTTATGTCCGGACGCGCTCGCTGTCAGTGTCCCAGGTGTCAGTAGGCCTGTGAGGAAATCGTAGTTGAATGAGATTGGTGGCGTGATGGTGAAGTTTGTGCCGACGTAGTTGAGTGGTGTGGTGGAGTCTGCTTTGGCGGTGCTCATTCCGATCGCGAGTGAGAGTGCGAGGAGTGTGATTGCCGTGGTTATTCTTGTGAGCTTTCGCATTTTGTTTTTCCTATCGGCTATCTCGCAAAATCTTTCTATTTAGCAGGCTATGTTACAACGCGAGAATATCGAGACAGAATATGTCAGGCCAAGATATTATCGCGACGCAATACGAAGAGCACGTAACGATATGTGTAAACTCCGGAGATAAGTAGACAGCCTTGGACTCGCAATCAAGAATTATTGAAAAACTCTCGACAAGAGAATTGTCCGCGAAGACCTGGCCTGATTTCGAGAAACTCTTCCGGAAAAAGGGTAGTGTGGGCGATGGCTGGTGGTGCTGGTGCACTTTTCACCATACAGCCTCTTTCTCTGATCTAGAGAATAAACCGAAGACCAGGGCCGGCTGGAGCAGGCTGAATCGTGAGAGGAAGAAGGAGATGATCGAAAAAGATTGCGCTCATGGAATTCTCGTGTATTCCGGTGGGGAGCCTGTGGGATGGTGTCAATTTGGTCCGCGAGAGGAGTTGCCCCGGACTGACAATACTGTCAGATATCGGAAACTGGGACTAAAGGATGATGAGAAGAAACTGTGGAGAGTTACCTGTTTTGTTGTTGACGAGGATTTCAGAAGAAAGGGTGTGGCGAGGATGGGGTTGAGGGCTGCTCTTGCAGCGATCGCGAAGAAGGGTGGTGGCGTTGTCGAGGCATACCCTGTTAAGGACAGCGATAAGGGAGCGAACTATCACTATTGCGGCACCGTGAGAATGTTCGAGAGGGAAGAT
>CAYRXJ010000041.1:0-11071 GCA_964428235.1 uncultured Candidatus Bathyarchaeia archaeon
CCTTTGCTGGGGTCAACCCCCACGAGCCAATAGATTCGTTTCTCTACTGGAGCTAGCACTCGATCGAGGTAGCTCGGTGATAGAGTGTAGACCTTGGTGAGGTATGGTGCTAAAAGACGCCCTGACAGGACTGCGACGGCAAGAATTGTGATTAATATGAATAGATTTGCTGGGTCGATCAGCCCTTGCCAGCCTCCATGCTCCACGCATCGTAGAATGGACTAATCTATCTTCGGGACCCGTGAGAAGCAGAAACGCTACCAGGCTCGTCAAGCATTCCCCCATTTGTCCTAGAGTGCTTGTGAGTCGTCAGGACAATCGATGAAACTGTGCTCTTGACGCCTGGAACTTTCATGATCTTGTTCTTCAAGACATCGCGAAACTCTTCGATGTCAGAAGCAGAAACCACAGTGACAATGTCAAATTCGCCTGTGACCTCGTAGAGGTCGACTATTTTGTCAAGTTTCGAGAGCGCCTCTACTACATCATCCATGCGTGGTGAGTCCACGAATATGCTCACGAACGCTATCAGAGGCGCCAATTCGGTTCACGGGAAGCCCAAGCCGCGAAGAGGGCGATTTATGCATTACCGGACCGAAACAGGGTTATTCCCAGATTTCCCAAAATATCAACATCATTCCACGCGACAAGATCCCTCTTCTTCCGACTTGAAACGCGGCTGAAGATCCTCCACAACAAGATTCAAGAAACATCGTTCGAAACAGACTCGCGTCCGCGTGCAAGCGAATTTGAAGATCAAGGGTCTACCTGTAACTCTGAATTCCTACGAAGCCTCTGAGCTCTTGACGAACAAACACTTTCGAGAGTTCAAAATGCCAGACTTCGAAAAGTTCTACCTCTCCGAGAGCATGGCACCCTTCTCCGATAATATTCCAGTCAGATCAAAAGAGTTTGTCGCAGATGATAATCGAGGCGCGGTTTCCAATGAGCCTTCTCTAAGAATTGATGGTACCGACTTTTACCTGTCAGTCAAGGGCATTGGCTCGACGACCAGCCCGTTTTCCCATCAGCTCCTCTGGAACACTGAGATCTCCAATCTCGTGAACGACACTGAACTTGGAGAGAAGATCATCACAACAAGCGGAAAGGTCCCACGATACATTACAGGAGAGATGTGGTTGCGAGGCTCACCCTACGGTGGCCAGGGTCTGCAGCATGCCATGACTTCGATGAAAGTGTCCGAATCAGGCGATCGCACAAACCTTCACGGCTTCCGCGTCGCCCCGCTCGTTAAGATCGTTAGTCTTCCACTGGAGCTGGAGAGCAAGATCAAGAAGATCTTCTGGTATCGGAGATTTCCAGGAAGAATTGTCCAAGAGACGAGGCTTGTCCCATCCAACATTCGGGTATACTTCCACGCGGGAAGCACGATTGGCGGGAACGTGAGCGGGCTTTTCGATCTCTTCGGAATTCGGGATAACGATGGAGCTCTTGATTTTCTGAAGAACTTTGTCAAGAGTGGTATTGCGTTTCTGACTTTATTCTCACGTTCAATCGCCCACAATGACGATGGGACATTTAGTGGCTTCGACTTCAGTGATGTCTGGCTGGACAAAGATGCTGTCATAGCTCCTGATGGAACCATTTACTTTGTTGACCTAGAGGGATTGGAATGGATAACTGTCAACGAGGAGAAGGTCTTCGAGAAAATTGATGATCAGATATTCCGATCGCTTTACGAATTCATATATGCATATGAGCAGATAGACCGCGAACGATCTCTAAGATATGGCGTTGCGACAGATCGAAGGCTACAGTTCGAGTACTTGCTTCGGGAAGCTCTCGAGGATGACGAGATCATCAATCTCGCACGCGAGGGGCAGAGTCTTGAACTTGTCGTGGGAAACATTCTCGGAGAACAAAACATCACTCGGAGATTTCCAATAATCGATTGGTGATCGAAGACGAAGTGTCAAGACGTTAGAGCTCTATTCTCACAAATATCCGGAAAATCTGTTTCCATGCAAGTCCCGCAATCCGATCTCAGCTATCTTTCCTCTAACGGTTACCTCTCTGTCATGCAGAAGTCAGACTACGATCAGGCGGCAGCTGATGTCGCGACAATAGCCCAGCGAACCCAAGCGCTGCAGGACGAGACAATGCAAGAACACGGTGCGGAAATCTCTCTCGCCGACGACCAGAGGAAGACTCAGTCCATAATGTTTCATTTTGAAGGCGCAGAGAAAAAACAGGCTGATCTCGCCGCGCTAGAGGCGGAAAGGAACGCGGTCCTTCGCCAGCGCGCGGACATGGTCCAGAAAGACGCTGACATCAAACAGCTTATCGTAAAGAAATCCATCTTGGACAGAATGGTGCCCTACGACGGTCAGTACCTCGCGCTAACAGGCCCAGGAGTAATGGCCCTCAGTGATCTCAATGTTCGAAACTACCGCGTTTCGGACGAGGACTTCTCAAGTTTCGTTCAGGAAACCAGAGAGACCACTGACGAGTTGCGATCCATAGCCCAAAGCGCAAAGGCTGATGTGACAAGTTTCACAAACGCCATTCCTGAAGCAGATCCCTCCCAGCTGTGGAGTGTCGCGATCGGACTGGCGAAGCTCCAGGGTGACCAGTACCAGATCGGGACAAGATTCCTCGTCGCTCTCAACGTCCTTCGACACTCTGACTCGAACATTGACAACAAGATGATGGCGGCGGAGATCATGACCTCGATGAGGACCGACCAGTCAGCCTTCAATTCGGATCTAGAGAATCTCTCGGCATCACTACAAAGTCTCGAGCACAATGTGAGACATCATGCTCATGTTCCCAAACAAATATCCGCGGGAGTCGCCGCCACGATTCTGTTCGGAAAGCGGTTCGACGGCAGTTATCCCATCGACAAGTTCCAACAGTTTTCCAAGATCACAAAGTCATTCGAATCAGCAGCCATACTATCAGTCATCAACGTACCCTCCGACCAGTTGCTCGCAAAGTTCCAGGCCTTCAGACAAATGTTTGGCCTATGGGGATACCAGACGACCGAGGACACCGAGTTGGCATCAGCATATCTTGCGATCTCTGACTTTGTACCAGATGATGTTAGAACAAAAATGACCATCATCTTGTCGTCCCTCCGGAACTACCTAGAATACCCCCTCGTTGCAGCGTCCATACTCACATCGATACCAACGTTGGAAGCCAATGAGACACTTGACCTTATGGAGAAGACCTATTCCACACTCTGGTCCTTCGCAACAGGGCTGGAGCGATCTGAACTAGTGAGCCTCTCGGTCAGAATGATCCACGGAATCAAGAACGAGCTGGTCCAGAAGCTTGACCCTACAGCAAGAATAGCGAACACTCCAGTCCAGTTCAGGACCTCACCGATGTTTGTCTTCCTCCCATACCGGATGCCACTGATTCTTGCTCACTCATCTTACTACTCAACATTCAGCGGAATTGGAGGAGTTCATCCGGCACACGTCCACGGTTACGGTGGTGGAGGAGGCTTCGGAGGATGAAGAACCAGAAGGTCATCCTAGTAATCTTCGTTCTCTCGCTCTCGCTGGTTTTCATTCCTGCACATGCTTCTACGAAATACTTGCCCCATCAGTCCGACTACTTCGGCTATAGCGAAACGATCGATCTAGGAAGCGGAACTGGGAACTATCAGGGATACACTGAGCATCAGAGCATTACCGGAACGGAGACCATGAACAATGTCTATACCAACGGAACGGTGGCGACGCACTACGATTACTCTTGGACCTTCAGCAACAGCTCAGGGTCCAACACATCCGGAAGCAGGGCGGGGGATTTCACATGGTCATCGAGCACTTTTCACTATGTCAAAGGCAATGACAGTCTAACTGGGTACTCCAATCCTTACGTCTGGTTCTACATGGACAATTCGACCGCAAATGGTGGGTCGTTTTATTTTCTGAACACTCAAATGAAAGTTCAGTCCACAAGCGGTAGCTTCAACCTTCCTTCGCAGAACCGCTACGTGTACGTAATTTCCGCTCAGGGCACAGGCAGCTATCAGCGAAACGATGTCTACGGACTGTTCACTGCCACATACACATGGAAGACCTACACGGATCCCATGACAGGATACATTGTAGGCTACAACTATGTGGAACAGGACACAAGTCCTACACAAGGGTTCACGTGGACCGAGAACCTCGCTGTCACAACAACCAGCTACTCACTTGCCACAGCACCGACTCCTATCGACTGGACCCTATACGTTCTCTACCTCGCAGCGGCAGTTGCCGCGATAATTCTCATCGCTATAATCGTAATCGCTATAAGAAGAAACCGCAGGCGACTCCCCCAGCATCCTCAACACTACATTCAGGAACCGGCAGTGGCTCCACCGCAGATCGATCTTACACCTAGACAACAACCACCGGTGCAACAAATCGTTGTAAAGGAAATCGTGAAGGTAAAGTGCAAGTATTGTGGGGCGCTTATTGACTCAACGGTACAGGCTTGTCCTTTCTGCGGAGCCCCCAGAACCTAGGCGAAGACGGGTATGCGTCTCGGCTCTGGTTTCAGCACCGGGGCCTTCTTGACATATTGGAAGATTTCCCCAGAGACTTTCATCCGCCCTTTCGTCGCGATTCGTGAAGAAGCTAGGTTCTCTCGAGAAATCTCGCTGAAGGCCGTCTTAGCCCCTTTTGACTTCAGCCAGAGGAGGCGCGCATGCAAGATATCCTCGCCTATGCCCATTCTTCTGAAACGAGGCGTGACAAATAACGAGTGTAGTCTCCCTACCCCGTTGACAAGAGAGACCCATCCCAGCCCGGCGATCTCGTCGCCTAGTTTTACGAGTAGACAATTCTCGCCATTCGCTAAAGCTGTGTGTACCCATTTCCTGTTCAAACAGGGATAACTCATAGCCATGAACCGTTTAGTCTCATCAATCTGAGACTCCTCAAGCATTGAGATTTCATGTCTGAACATGTGATCAGTTTCGAGGCTCTTGAGAGTTAACGAATATAGGTCGTAAATTTCGCACTCTCGCTCTGTCTTTAGCTCAGCAAAAAAGAGGCCGCGTGGTATCAATTCATAGAAAGTGTCGAAAACCTCCCTCGACTTGGTGAAAATTGTCCCAGTGTTTTCAACCTGGTCGTAAATCAATATCCCAGAGACGAGCCCTTGCTGATTTCTCGAAACATAGACTTCGCCTCCGATTCCAAGAGTTTCGTTAATGAAATGTCCCAAGTATGGATTGAAGAACGAGAAATCGTCTGGAAATCTGGGTGCTATGTCAGATATGTTACGAACTTGGGAGACCTGTACCAAGGTGTTCGTCTTTCGCGAATCCTTGATGCTAATCAAGAGTTGCCCTGCCCATCACAGCGCAAGTATTCTCTAAACCATGTTCGTGTTGCTCGCGAATCTCATATTCACAGAAACTAATTATCGTCGTGACACTATCGTCGTTTATGACGACCTAATGGGCCTCTTTCTGTACAAGATTCAACCCGTCCGGCCTGAAATGCTAACTACGGGTTCGACTGATACAGAGTCCCGGATAGTAAGCGAGCACTTCTCCTATCTGAAGGATCTATTAGAGAAGGGAATGGTGATGATGGCTGGCCGGACTCAGAACAAGGACTACAGCAGTTTCGGGATTGTCATATTCAAGGCAGAGTCCGATCAGGAGGCCACTGCAATTATGCAGAATGATCCTGCCATCAAGAACCGTGTTTTTCGTGGAGAGCTTTTCCCTTATAGAATTGCATTGTTCAAACCTGAAAACACGTAGTGAGACTTCCTGAATCCAAGTTCGATGTGCTATGCGGAGCTTCTAACCTTCGGAAGCATCGCCACGCTGTCGAAGTCTACTGCGTCCCTCTGGTTCCTAGGGGTAAGATGGTTGGCGGTGACCGCCTCTCTCAAGACTACCAGCCTCTCCCTCAGTGAGTCCTGATAGGAAAAATCAGCTCTCATCGAATATTGACGGTACATTTCTAGAACTGTCCTGTGAACTAGAACTCGCGATGATGCGCCTAAGATCTTTGTGAGGACAGTCACTGTGTCATCGAACCGGTTACTGATTTCTGCCCGAGGTATTCCGTTCTTCTCTAAGAGACCAAACACCGACTCGCAAACTCCGGTTCCGAGCATGTCTTTGAGGGTCGCGCTAAAGGATGAGCCAAGGGTCTCTTGGAACGCCTCGATTAACGAAGACCGCAACCGAATCCAGCTCGTGATTGTGTTCTGAGTCAGTGCGAATACGCGTGTTGTAACCAAGTCCGCCTGCACTTTTGTCAAACTTTCAACGTAACCGCCCTATCCGTTGTAACAACTAGAATCCAAAGGGGCTGGTTACAACGAGTTTATGGTTTGAACGGTCCCACTCGAAACAAAATGAGCAGGAGCCTTGTTCTAGTCTTGGGTTCGCCTGTATCAACTGTGCCCCAGAACGATTTCCGGGCATCATGGAAAGCCAACAAACTTAGCGTTGCTCAGGCCCAAGACAAGATTTTCGCCTCGATGCTTAACGAGAGCATTGGCGAAGGAATCAAAGCGGCTCTCGGCCAAGCCATTCTTGGAATACTCACCAATCAAGGAATATTCGAGAAAGCCTCCGACCCCAAAGAGTTTCACCGAAAGCTCCAGACGGTATTCGGGAACGGAGCATCTGTTATCGAAAAGATCATCATCAAAGATCTCTTCCGGAAACTCAATATTTCGTACATCTCCCAGGATTACTTCAATTATGGTGATGATCTTGAGAAGGCGAAAGCAGCAGCCTGTTCAGAGGAGTCACGCCCAAAATGAGCGCTGCGCAAATGCTAGAAACTCTTCTGGCATCAGAGATCACTGGTGACCTGCTTGTTCTATTTCATCGAAATCCAGGTCTCATTGACACTCTCGATAGCGTCGCGCGCCGCATCGGTCTCACGGGAAACGCGATCGAAGATGATGTCCGAGGCCTAGTTGACCTTGGGATTTTGAAGACCAAGAGAATAGGCAACAACGAGGTCTTACTCTTAGATCGCGCGAGAGATCGCGAGGTCTTGGACATCGTAGCCAAACACCTCAAGAATCTAGGAGGAGTGGAAAAAATTGACCACACCGAATACTAAGCCAACACCGAACTTTGACCAGTTCTTCTCTGGAAAAGTCAGAGAAGGAGGACGTGTCCGAACCGGAATAACGGAACTGGATGAAATGCTCCACGGAGGGTTCATGGAAGGAGACGCCGTCATGGTGGCAGGCAGCGCTGGCTGCGGAAAGACTACCCTCGCACTACAATACCTTGTGAACGGGGTCAAGGCTGGAGAACCAGGCGTCTACGTGACGTTCGAAGAACTTCCCGACCAAATCTATCGGGACGCCAAGAACTTCGGCTGGAACCTCCGAGGGCTCGAAGAAGAAAACAAGTTCCGGATCCTATGTACCTCCCCAAGTCTCTTGCTTGAGACTGACGGGCCAGACCTCCTAGACGAGTCATTCCGAGATCTTCAGCCACGCAGAATCGTCATAGACTCGCTCAGCCATCTGGCAATGTTCGTGAAAGAAACCGAGTTGAGACGCGAAGCGTACCGGCTGATCATGTACCTCAAGACTAAGGGAATAAGCTCACTCATGATATGGGAGTCACCCCAGATTTCAGGAGGGGCCTTCTCGGTTACCGAGGTAGGATTGAGCTTTCTCGTAGACTGTATTGTCGCCTTGAAGCCGGTTGAGATCGAGTCGTCCCTACGGAAGGCCTTGGTGATCTTGAAAATGAGAGGCAGCGACCACGATAAGCGACTGAGAGAGTTCACCATAACGCCCAATGGTATCAAGATAGAATCTGCATTCACAAACTATGAAGGCCTAATCAGCGGGTCTCCGAGAAGGATCGCCTCTGAGAAGTTTGTAGATCTCTTTCGCGGAGCCGCGGACAAGAAAAAGTGATGAGAACATGCTAGATCCCATAGTTCTACCAACGCTCTATTTCATCGCTGTCTTGGAAGTAATATTCCAAGTCGGAGTAGTCTTCTACGCATACAAGGTCTCTAGGATAACGGGCTCGTTTCGCGCGTGGACAATGATAATTGCGGCGTTCTCGATTATCACAATCCAGGGAATCGTCGGTCTATTCCTAACGCTTTCTCTGCCAACGGACCAGCTATCTAATCTGATAAGTTCGATTGGAGAGACCGAAACCATACTCAGCTCGTTGGTGAACGCTGCGGCCGGCGCACTTTTGTTCTTGGGGGTCTTTGGGCTCGCAAAGCGATTCGAAAGCCAGGCCAAACCCTCAGCCTGACCCCAAGACCAAGGAGCCCCCAAAAGGGGCGGAAAGGTTCCTAGCGTTATTCGTCAAAATCGCGAAAAGTCACAAAGTAGTTCAGAATTAACAAGGGTTCAGAGCTAGCCCGTGCTCAATCTCAAAAATACCATCGAGTGATCAGCTTCAGGGGGATTGCTTGGGCCTACCGTGAGTCTTACTCGCAAGACTTACTATCTCGGAAAGGCTCTTGCCCCGAGCCTCTGAGAGAGGAATTTCATTAGTCTCTACCAGTCTGGCTATCACGAGCTTTTCGATCACTCTCGCGCCGTATCCAAGCATTGATCGTAGTGATTCAAGAAACAGGTCCATCTTTTGGGGTATCTCCTCTAAAGAGACCGAGTATTTTCTCCGAAGGTAGAGGAGAACTGAGTCTCGGGTGCTCGTCCCCAGTGCGCTTAGTGCTGCGTCTACTGATTCGATCAGCGGTTGGTCGAGTGAGGTATTGACCGCGGTGCTCACAGCCTATGACACCTGGATGAGTCCGATTTGGGAGTGTAAGTCGTCGTTAGGTAGAGAGACCCCGTAGTAGTCGGTTCGGGGCTTTTCACCCAGCAGGCAAAGGACGCCATTGTACTGTGCAAGTCGTATGTGAACATCAGAAGCGCTCGAAAGTTCTCTAAGAGTACCTGAGAAAGGTCGCGCTATAGAGATCATAATGTCGCCGGCGTTTCTTATCTTCGCGATTGTCTCTATGATCAAGCCTTGCATAGCCGGAAGGTCTTTTGCATATCTCGCCTCCAAGGCATCGAAGCCAATAATGCTCAGCAATCGGTTCCCAGGAGTTCGAACCTTCTTGGCGGTCTTCCAGAAGACGTCAAACGGTTGGAGCACAGTTGCTCCTCCGAGGTCTACGGTGTTTGGACCGCCCTTTCCTGTAATATCGAAGATCTGAACTGAACCAAGACCTTCGGGGATAGATTTCTTCAGAGAGGCCTGTAGCTCTTCAGGATACATTCCATTTACGGGGACGCAATTTACCTGGTCGCCGTATGGAACCGTGTTGGCTATTTTCGGGGTAAGGAGGTTCATGAGACAAGATGAGGGGACATCTTCCCCTTTCTCCAGAAGAATGTGGCTGCCACGCTTGAGGCCTCCTCCCAGAATGAGGTCCAAGTCCTTGATTCCAGTCGATGAGTGTGATGGCGTATTCTTGATAACCGGGTGGATGTGCCCGTTCTGAGCCTGTGTCGCGTCGAATGGGCTCAGAATTCTGAATCCTCCATCGAGAGTGAAAAGGTGTTCGCGCCTGCCGATCTTTGTCCCTCTCATCTTGTGAATGCTCAGGTTTCTTATGACTCGGCCGTCAACTTCTTTCTGGGTAAACTTGAGAACTCCATCTGCGACAAATTCCTCGATTCCCAGGCCCAGTTTCTTCGTTCCGACTGGGACCTCTGATATCAAGAGGGTCGTACACTCTGCTTGTCGAATTACTTTTCCGAGAATTGTGTGGAGTATCGATCTGGCCTCTATCAACTGTGGGACAGCTTGCGCCAAAGCTGAGAACGAGTCGATCACGAGCCTGGTCGCTTTGAAATCAAGAACGGCGTCAACGATTGATTGCGTTACAGCAGGAATGCCTTCGTTCTTGACGGTTAGAAGGTCCATGTAGAGGAACTTGCCTTCCTCGTCAGCTTCCGCAAAATTCAAGCCGCTTCGAGATGTTTCTGTGAAAAAGGCATCTCTTCCCTCAGCAAAGGAGACGTAGATCCCTCTCTCGCCCCTTGCGATACCATCGTACAAGAATCGAGCGCTGAAAGCAGTCTTACCCGAACCAGGCGTTCCAGCTACAAGAAACAAACCGGCCCTAGGGAGTCCACCTTCAATCGCCTCGTCAAGCTCCGGTATACCCGTCGGGACGCGCTGGAACAATTTTCACAATCACGTGACACATGTGCCCTCGGGTAGATGAAAGTTAAAGCTCGTGATACTTCAGCGGAGAGTCCAAAGTAATCGTTCTCGATTGTGAGTGCTCTTGAGCATCCTGAAAGGATTAGGTCGGGGGCCCCCTGCGGATTCGCTCGCGCATCTTCTCAGGCGAATCTCGTTTCGTCCACATACTCTCCAGCCACCAAGTCATTCCGGCTTCCTCATACAGCTGGACTTTCTTCCGATCCTTTTCGCGGTTTACTCCAGTTGTCCAGCCAATATTCGCAATATCAAACCTCGAATCACTCTGTCGCCTCTCGGTGACATACTCGACTATCTCGCGAAGATCGTTTGGCTGCAATAATCGGCCGGGAGCCTTCAGGGGGATTATCCCATCCCATCTCGCAGCTCTTCTGAAGGGTGCCTTGTGCGGCCAAAGGCCGCCGGTCCAGATTGGGATTCTGGGTTTCTGTACTGGAGTTGGCCGAAAAACCGTGCTCTTGATGTTGAAGTGCTTGCCCTTGTGACTGAAGGTCCTGCCCAACCAGAGACCCGTCACAACTTCTAGCGCTTCATTGAGTCTTTCCCCTAGAAGGTGACTATCAGAGTCTTCTCCAAAACGCGCGTAGTCAGTGCTCTCGTCTGCTCCAAGACCAACTCCTAAAGTCAACCGACCATCTGACAAGTGGTCAAGGGTCGCTGTTTTGCGAGCAAAGATCCAAGGCTTGTACTTTGGAAGTGGTGTTATCGAGGTGCCAATTCTGATCCTGTGAGTATTTGACGCGATTGCGTCGAGACAAGTGAAAGTCTCGTAAACTGGGATTGGCTTATTCCATTCTATAAGGTGGTCCCAGAGAAAGAAACCATCCCAGCCAGATTTCTCCGCCTCCTTTGCCAGGCCCGCCAGGACCCGGGGATGACCTGACTTGCCGAAATTGGGGA
>CAYRXJ010000042.1:0-10823 GCA_964428235.1 uncultured Candidatus Bathyarchaeia archaeon
CCATTTTCGACGCAGTGAGTATAACGCATCGTCAAATCAGAAGACCTGCGTGGAAAGCGTAGACCAAAAATAGACCGTTTCACACAACTGTGCTGAAATCCTTGACTTCCGCGCCACCCGAACTTGTGCTAAGAAACAGCTACGACTATTCTAGGGACTTTGAAACCTTGGAGAAGATGGAATGGGCCTTTTCCAAGGGAGATATCGATTTTTTCCGCGGTGTACTGGCCGGAAAGCCTAGCCTCCTTCTTCGAATACACTCCGTCTGCATGCTCGCAGACATGAATGATGAGCGCGCGGTCCCTACCTTGTGCGAGACCCTTGAGACCGACTCGAGTCCCCTGGTCAGACATGAGGCAGCGTTCGCTCTCGGACAGCTCGAATTCAAATCCGCTGTTCCCGCTCTCTTGCAGGCGATGGCGAGCGATGATAGCGTTCTAGTAAGACATGAATCAGCTGTAGCTCTCGGTTCAATTGGAGACGAGGAGGCGCGCAGTGGTCTGGTAAAGAGACTTGAGGACCTAGACGAGGACGTCCGGTTATCAGCCGAAGTGGCGCTAGCAGATCTCGATTTCCTTAAGAGACTTCGAGCAAGGACCCTAAGGCAATGAACGTCGAACATTCTTGCTGAACCAAGCTAGAACAGAGTCCAAAGAAAAACGCAACCACCACCTCTGCATAGAACTCCCTAAGAAACAGGGAGAAAACGCTCGCCGACTTCTCCTTGAAATTGGATTCTTGGACAAGAACCTCACGCCTCATGTTCTCGACGACAAGATCTTCCTCCCTATAGTTCGGCGGCCGTCCGCGGGCGAACGACGAGAACTCAAGAAAACGCTAGGCGACTTTCGGATAACCCTGAGTCAATTCAGGTCGAGACCCGAAAAAATTGGGTCTTTATCCGAGATTCTAGAGGAAGGACTCCCAAGAAATGTTACACCCTTAGTCTCAAAGTCGTTCGACATTATTGGGGACATAGGGATCCTAGAGCTCTCCCCTGAAGCCGCCCGGTTCGAGCGGAAGATTGCGGACGCCCTAACCAAAGTCAACAAGAGCGTCAAAGTCGTGTATTCGAAAGCAGGCCCAGTTGCGGATGAGTACAGACTGCGCCCCTTGCATCATGTCCTAGGCCCTAAGAGAACCAAGACTTCGCACAAAGAAAACGGATGCATCTTAAGAGTGGACGTTTCGAAGGCCTTCTTCTCTCCACGACTGTCCAATGAGCACAACATAGTAGCAAGACAGGTCAACCCTGACGAAGTCGTCGTCGATATGTTCGCTGGAGTGGGGCCATTCTCTATACAGATCGCAAAGAAGAACCCAAAGACAAGGATTCACGCGATCGACGCGAACCCCAACGCCACGATCCTAATCCGAGAAAACATGAGACTGAACAAGGTCGAACACTGCGTACAAGTATGGACAGGAGATTCTCGCATCATCATAAAGAACGAACTCAATGGAATCGCCACACGGATACTGATGAACCACCCCTCACAAGCGAAAACATTCCTGGACTCCGCATGTGACGCGCTAAAACCAGAAGGTGGGACGATTCACTACTATACGTTCGCGAATAGCCCGAATAGCGAATTAGCGGCGAAACGAGAACTAGCAACTTGCCTGGCTAAATTAGGCCGGAAGATCGAGAAAACCTTAGCAGTTCGAAATGTGAGAGGAGTTGGACCTGGAAAGTGGCAGGTCGCAGTCGATGCTAGGGTGACGCCGATCAGGGGTAAACCGTAATCTCGACCAGCAGTCGCTCTTGAGGGTCCTGAAGTAATTCAACAAAAGAGCGCGGCATGTCAACAGCAGCAACATTTGCCTCCACCATAAGAGTCCTGTCTGAAACGAATCGACTCTTTCTCGTCACGAAATCCGTTGGGTGAGACAAAGATAGACCCGACGCACCGTGCCCCTCGACTAGGAAATGATGCCCATGGAGACTCAGTGTCAGATGTACCCGAGTCTGTCCTGCGCAAAGGGCTGTCTTGACATCCTGCGGCAAGTCCTTTGGACCGACAGAAGATCCAACACCAACTATGCAGTCACCGCTCTTGCTAAGACTCGTCTCTTTGGTAAGTTCCAAGGTCGTGGCATGAGTCGCCGTAACTGCAGGGTGGCCCCACGCATAGAACTTGAAGCGCATCAATAGGGACATCATGCTATCAGGTAGGAGTCTAATATGTCCAGTTCTTCAGAATACTTGGGAGGGATGAGAAAAACCGGACTTCACGGCAGAAAGAGAAAGAATGGTGCAAGCTCTGATTGATGAAGGAATTCTCAAAACGCAACTAGTTATAAACTCGATACGAGCCGTTCCTCGAGAACTCTTCGTGTCAGCGACCCTGACTCAATACGCATACGCTGATGCTCCACTGCCAACCGAATATGGCCAGACGATAAGTGCGCCACTCGGCAGAAAGCCGGGCGATACATGGTGGCCATAATGAACGAAGCGCTCGAGTTGCAGCCAGGAATGAAAATTCTAGAAGTTGGAACCGGATCCGGATACCACGCGGCAACACTTGCGGCAATAGTTGGGGAACAAGGCCAAGTGTACACGGTCGAGCAGGTTGAGAAGTTAATCTCGATCGCGAGAGGAAACCTGAGCCGGGCTCGATATTCCGACCTAGTGACACTCGTTCATGGCGACGGCAGCGAAGGTTACCCTGAACGAGCCCCCTATGACAGGATTCTAGTTACCGCGGCCGCGCCTCGCGAACCACCTCCATTAGTTGCGCAACTGGGAATCAATGGAGTATTGGTTTTGCCAATCGGAGGAAGAATGTTTCCCCAAGAGCTTGTTCGGATAAGGAAAAAGCCCGATAGCACTCTTGAAAGAGACTTCCTGGGAGGCGTAGCGTTCGTTCCTCTGATCGGAAAGTATGGTTTCAGCGCTTAGCTGCCGAAGAACGACTCCAGTGTCTTCTTGCCGGTTTCCTTTGTTGCTGCCACATTAGCTCTTTCAACTGCGGTTCGAACGCGTTGTTCACTGAAGTCTCGTTCACCGCATAAGAAGCTCACAAGAGGTTCAACCTCTGATTCTCTCCACATCAAGTGGTAATTCGAAGTGACAGCGGGTTTCAGGAAGATTTGTCTGATTCTTTCCAAATGCGGGGGTGGGACCAGTCTCGAATCCGATTCCGCGATTCTCTCAATTGTACCATACTCCTGAATGAGTTTCAAAGCCGTCTTGGGCCCTATCCCTTTGAAACCCTCCGGGTTGAAATCAGTCCCAATCAAGATACCTAGATCCACCAGCTCTTCTTGGGACAACGATAGAGTCTCTAGTGTTGATTCGAGCTCGATCAATTCTGGCTCGACTTGCACGTAGGCCTCTTGCATAGGCAGTTTTCTCTTTCCACTAATAGCCAAATTCCTAACAAGCCTCGTGGCACCGAACAGCAAAGAATCGTAGTCCTGGCTTACGGCCCCCCAAACGTCACCTCTACCCGCCATGTACGCAGCCTGCGCTTCCCCCTCAGAGGGAGCTTGGACTATAGGAACGCCGAGATATCCAAGTAACTTGCGGGCGTCATCAACCATCAGGTCTTTGAGACTAGATGTTGCTTGAGCATACCGTTTTGCCTCATCGAACTTGCCTGTAGAAACGGCGCGTTCGTACTTCGTTGTTGCCTGAACCTTGACGACCTGTCTTCTCTTGATCTCTGTATCTTTCAGGCTTGGAGGCTTTCCATCAAATACGTAAACGAGCCGAATCCCACGCTCGGCCAAATTAGTCGTACGATAGAGTAGCCCACTCAGATGACTTGTAACCCGGCTCTGATGATCCATCAACGGCTCCCCAGTGGGCCCCCGGATAATTGCCAGAAATTGGTAGAGCGCGTTGTATGCGTCTACAGCGAGCGTCTTTCCTGAAAAATCTTCCAAAGATCTCTTCGACCTAGAAACCAGATCGCCTAGATCCACGCCCAAAGCTCAGGTCGACCTTGCCTTGGCCATTCTTCTCGCTCGTATCCGGAAATCACCGACACGGTTTGCGATCATGGAGGCGATTGCACCTGCACCAACTCCTCCATCAATGTTGACAACTGCCATTCCAAGCGAACATGACTGTAGCATAGCGGCCAATGAGGCGATCCCCTTTTCGCCAAAACCGTAGCTTCTAGAGGTTGGTACGCCAATTACGGGGACGTTCACAATGCCTGCAACTACCGTGGGTAAGGCTCCTTCCCTCCCGGCAACAACGAGAATAACATCTGCGTCCCATTTGAGCAGCTCTCGAACGGGTCCAAACAACCGGTGGAGTCCCGCGACCCCGACATCATAGAACGACTTCGTCTGACACCCCATTTCACGAGCAATAATTTCGGCCTCCTCGGCTACTGGAATGTCCGATGTTCCAGCAGTGAGCAGCCCGACCCTACCCTCGGTTCGCACAGGGGAGTAGCGCCTGCTCTTGACCACTACAATCCCAGAACGTGGAAAGTACTCAATCTTAGGACCAGTTCCCAACAGCAGTTTTGTCTGTCTAACCTGGGATTTGTTCGAACGACTAATTATTGCACGTCCAGTTCTTTGCACCATTGCTTTAGCGATCTTCGCAACATCACGGGCTAGCTTGCCCTCCCCGAGAATTACTTCGGGAAGCCCCTTTCGTCTTTCTCGACCCACATCCAGCTTTGCAAATCGGGAAAGATGCGCGACTGCCAGCATCCTGTCCCTCCCTTCAATCAGCTTTCTGCTTTGATCGAATTTCTTCAAGGAGGACATTGCGGCGTTTCAACCTCTTTCAGCCTAAACTGTTTAAGCTGCAGCAGATAGGATTCTTTCTTGAACATGTCGCTTAGTCCTCCGGCGTCGGATATTGAATCAAAAATGGAAAGTGCGATCCAATTCATCAAGGGATTCAACGGGGTGGTTATTGCTTTCTCCGCAGGAGTCGACAGTTCTTTGGTCGCAGCTCTCGCCCATAGAGCACTTGGCGACCGTGCTGTTGCTGTTACCGCTGTCTCCGAATCTCTAGCTCCAGGAGAGCTAGAGGTTGCTGAGAAAACGGCCAAGAACATAGGAATCAAGCACTTTCGTATCGAAACCAACGAAGTCCAACTTCCCAGCTACACATTAAATCCGTCTAACCGATGCTACTATTGCAAGAACACACTCTATACTGGCTTGAGACACTTTGCAGACAACTCAAGGCTTGAGGCAATTCTCGATGGCACACAAGTTGACGATTTTGGAGATGATCGCCCCGGACTTGTCGCCGCGAAGGAAGCAGGAGTTAAGAGTCCTTTGGTAGAGGCGGGGTTCTCGAAAGTCGAAGTTCGAGAAGCCGCAAGAATACTAGGCCTTGAGGTGTGGGACAAACCCGCAATGCCCTGCTTATCCTCCCGAATACCTCACGGAGACGAGATTACGGTGGAAAAACTCGCCCAGGTCGGAGAAGCAGAGTCCATAGTCAAGCGACTCAGCGGTTTGAGAGACCTAAGAGTAAGACATCGAGGGCCCATTGCATCCATCGAAGTGCCTCCTGAAGAGACTGATTTCATTAAACCGAGGACACTTCGCCAAATCGAAGAAGAACTAAGTCGAATCGGGTTTGCGTCAGTTACTCTGGGTCCAATAAGGCGGCCAAATAACTCCAAGGGCGTAATCGGCAGCGGCAACGAATTGCCTCTACTTGACTAGGTCACCCAATGAACTGTGCCAAGATCCCAGGTCGCAACGAATCCGGCTGTTCCCTGTTTCTCGGACTCCACTGAAAACGTTTTTAAGCCGTTTCCGGGAGCCGTCGACTAATCTTTCCGTTTTTCGGAGAGCAACCGCAAGACAAGAAAAGAAAAATAGACATAGCGATAGGAGCCAACCAGAGAAAAGATGAGCAATCAGAATTGACGACTACAATCGGAGTAGTTTGTAAAGACGGAGTCATTCTCACAACAGACACAAGGGCCACAATGGGATCCTTCGTCGCCCACAAACACGCGAAAAAAGTCTACAGAATAGACCACCACATAGCAATGACAATTGCCGGCACCGTAGGGGACGCGCAGGCATTGGTAGAGATGCTGAGGGCGAATTCTTCACTTTACAGATTGGACCTTGCAAGACCGATCCCGATTAACTCAGCTGCTCGACTAGTTTCCAACATTCTCTTCGGGGCAAGATACTACCCCTTGGGCGTGCAAGCCCTCATAGGAGGAGTCGATGACAGCGGTGGACACATATTCGCACTCGATCCGCTCGGCAGCATGATGGAGGAAAAATACGTCTCCACAGGCTCAGGATCGCCAGTAGCATACGGAGTCTTAGAATCAGAGTGGAAGGATTCGATGAACGTGAAAGAGTCCGTTCCAATAGTCGTCAGAGCAGTCGACTCAGCGATGAAAAGAGACTCTGCAAGCGGCGATAGTTTTGACGTCGCCATAATTACGAAAGAAGGATACAGGGAACTCACCGAGGACGAGAAGAAACACATCCTCCACGCCTAAACCTTCTTTCAACCCCTTCCAAGAAATCACAGTCGTAGACAGAATTGGCTAGGAACTACAACGAATCCTACGCGAAAATACGCGAGACCATCGTAGAGCACATGCCGAAAGACGCCGAGATAACCCGCATAGAATTCGAAGGACCAAGACTCGCGATCTACGTGAAGAACGTCGGTCTTCTCGCTGAACAGAATTATGTCGTAACCGAAATTGTAAACCTACTTCACAAGCGAATCGTAATCAGATCTGATCAGTCAATCCGCTTACCCGAACGGGAAGCCGAAGCGTACATCCGTAAGATAATACCCATGGAAGCTGAGATTTCATCGATCAATTTCGACCCAAGCCTTGGCGAGGTTGTAGTCGAAGCAACAAAGCCCGGAGTTGCGATAGGAAAAGAGGCCTCGGTCCTACAACAAGTCGTCAAGGAGACTCGATGGCGCCCCCGTGTCCTTAGAGCTCCGCCTCTTCACTCAAAGATCATCTCCAGCACGAGGCATATCTTGCACACCGAGAGCGAAGAGCGAAGCAGAATTCTCCGCGATGTCGGCGAGAGAATCTTCCGCCCCACATTTAGCAAGGCAGGATACGTTCGACTTGTCACGCTTGGTGCATTTCACGAAGTAGGCCGTGCTGCAATGCTCATCCAAGCTGGATCTAGCAGCATCTTGCTTGACAGCGGGATCAATCCAGGAGCCAATGATCCCACCTCAGCCTATCCTCGATTTGACACCGATGAGTTCGATCTCGAGAAGTTAGATGCTGTGGTGATATCCCATGCTCATCTAGATCACTGTGGTATCCTCCCATTCCTCTACAAGTATGGCTATGATGGACCAGTGTATTGCTCCGAGCCTACTCAAACATTGATGACCCTGCACCAACTGGACTATCTCGACGTCCACAGCAGGGAAGGAGAACACTCACCATTTGACCAGAAGGATGTTCGAGAAGTAGTGACACACACGATTCCCCTCCGCTATAACGTGGTCACCGACGTTGCCCCAGACATCAAGCTCACATTCCACAACGCCGGCCACATTCTAGGAAGCTCAATGGTCCACCTCCACATTGGAGAGGGCCTACACAACATAGTATACAGTGCCGACTTCAAGTTCGGACGAACGATGATGCTCGATCCAGCGACTTCCCTATTCCCACGAGCAGAGACTCTGATCATTGAGAGCACTTACGGCGGTCCCGACGACATAATGCCTGACAGAGAGGGAGTAGAAGGGAAGCTCGTAAGCATCGTAAATGATACAGTCGAGAAAGGAGGAAAGGTGCTGATACCCGTTCCAGCGGTTGGCCGGGCCCAAGAAATCATGCTCGTTCTCGACGCTTACATGAAGAACGGGGCGCTCCGCGAGCTCCCAATTTACATCGAGGGCATGGTGAACGAGGCCACCGCAATACACACTGCATTTCCAGAGTATCTAGTCCGTGATATCAAAGAACAGATTCTCCACAAGGACGTTAACCCGTTTCAGTCCGAATACTTCCACCCAGTCACACATCCAGGGGACCGCGAAGAGGTCATCTCCGGAGGACCATGTGTCATAATTGCCACATCAGGAATGTTAGAAGGAGGACCGGCAATTGATTACTTCAGACACCTTGCTCCAGATCCGAGAAATACACTCGCATACGTCAGCTACCAAGTTGACGGAACTTTAGGCAATAGGATCAAAAATGGCCTCAAGGAAGTGTCGCTGTATGCGCACGATGGAAAAATGGAAATGGTGAAGGTGAACATGCGGGTAGAATCAATCGAAGGATTTTCAGGTCACTCGGACCGAAACCAGCTTCTTGGTTTCATCAAGAGGATGGCTCCCAAACCGACAAAAATTATTGTCAACCACGGAGAGAGAAGAAAATCTGACCTCTTCGCTCAGAACGTCAACAGAATCTTCGGAATCAAGACCGTTGTACCAGATGTGCTTGAGTCCATCAGACTGAGATAAGCACTCGATCAGCGAGTCCCAGGGAGGGCCTCGTTCGGGATCGGGACAACAGGAATCGGTCCTTCGGAACCCGCAGCTTCTTTTCGCCAGACTCTCACACCCGCAGGAGTAATCACGATTCTTTCTTCCCCCAGCCTAGCTATGTCTCCACCAAGCGATTTCGCATAATCAGTCAATTCAGTAATGGCGAGTTTTGTCTCTTCGACACTCTTTCGCGCGAGCGGGGTTATTCTGATGATAAGTATGTTGCCCGTTTTCACTTCCCCTTTGATAGTCTCTACATCATCCAGCTCTTGCAGAGGGAGGGCTTTCACGTATGTTGTAGAATGCTGCATGGGAAGATCCGACTAGCTCCGCGAGCGAGCCGCGCTTGAGCCGGTTCAACTTTAAACGTTTCCTGACCATTTTCGATAGAAAGCGTCAATTGGAGCTGGGGGATGCGGGTCCCTTTGGCTTGATGACCTCCCAGACAGGATCCCCAACGTAGTGTAGATTCTCGATCACCTTGCCCTTCTTGGTCGAAGCCATCTGATCGGACCCGATGAGAGCCTTCCCTATCGCGAGATGTTTTCCATACTTCTCGTCCACGACCACTAGAAGCTGCTTTTCTCCAAAGGACCCAATTATCCTCCGAATCCCTGGTGCCATAATGGCAGCCCCTCCGACAACGTGAGGAACCGCCCCCATATCGACTACGACTTTAGGAATACCCTCAAGAGACCCTACATTTGTCAAGACTGGCAGCAACTCACCTTTATGACGAATTGCGATCGCTACACCGTCGACAAAGACTATTTCCGAATCCTTGACCATTTCCACTTCTATGCGGCTCTTATGGGAAAGATGCTGCTGATTGGGAAGACGTCTAAGTTCTTCGACCAAAGGTTTCGAGTCGCGATCTTTGAGAATTGTTCTGTCTGTCAAAGATTGGCCAATGCACGATTGCAACAATCTTTAAAAGAGTAACTTCGGCCGAGCATCGCAATTCCCCGGTTGAAACATGAATGTCTGAAGTTGCGGCGAAAATTTTTGAAGAAAGCCTCAACAAAGTCGTGCTCGTACAGCTCAAAGGAGGCCGTACGGTTCGAGGAAGGCTCTACAGCTTCGACCAGCACATGAATCTGGTCCTAGAAGATGCCGAAGACGTAACCAATTCTGAAACCGCCAAGAAACTGGGCACGATAATTGTCCGAGGAGACAACGTAGTCCTCGTCTCTCCGCCACCGAAACGCTAGATCGTCATCTCCTACTATTGCATAATACCGTGACGAGTCACGGTCGGAATCTTTGATCTTGCTTGAGTTGTCAAGAACTTGAGATTGCAATCTACAAAGGTTAAATAGAATCCGTCGGGCAGGCGACGTTCCACATCGTGAAACGGCTTGAATCGAGGCTTCCTGTGCGCGGTTCTCATAATTCTATCTTTGATGCCCGTGCTACCGCTAACCCAGTCTAATGTTCATGGCGTGTCTTCCCAGACGCACTACGGTCTCCCATACGTACCCGGCCACGACCCTAATGGTGCCCTAACTGCCTTCAATGCCTCTCGAGCCCAATTTGACCTTTACACTCAGCAATCAGTCGCTCCGCCGCCTCCCTCGACAATCGCCCCAGCATGGTATGGAGGTAATTTCACCGGCGCCAGCGGAAGCGTGCCTGGAACAACTTTCAACGTTACCTTACCCACCGCTGCATCAAACTCGGCGAACGTTACTTGGCCGGTTGTGAACGTTCCTCATGGAAACCTCTCATCCACTACTTACCTAAGATTCGATTGGAGAGGGGTCATAGGAAACGGGACAAAGACAAGCTACCTTGTCTACAACGGGACCAGACTAAATCCAGTTTTCAACGTGACAAAATTTGACCAGAAGACGATCTCCGGCGGTCCCCCCGCTCTGATGGGAGGAACCTCTCCGGTCGGTTGCGCCCCAAGCGATGAGTGCCTGGACGTGACGAAGTATGTCGGATTCAACCTGACGCTTACGTTCCTCTTTAGCTCGAATTCTACAGGAAAGGGCCTAAGTGTGAGGGTTAGCAATATCGCGGTAGTATCATCAGATGCAACGCCAATCAGCTCAAGTTCGCATGCGATGAGTTTTGACACATCGGACCCTACTAAGGTGATTCATGATGGCGATATTACGGTGTCCGCATACTTTGCTAATGTAACGTACCACAAACCGAATTCAACGAACGGCCACCTCAACCACACTTGGACCACGAACGCGATCACGTTGTTCAATCCCAACTCTTACACCCAAGTGAACGTGACTCGAAATGGATCTGCCATCATCCACGATGGAACCAGCATACTCTCTCTGTCACTCGCTCAGGGTAATTGTTCTGGCTTCTTCTGCACTAGTTCACAATTCATTTCCTTGAACATGACGAGTGCGGG
>CAYRXJ010000043.1:0-9436 GCA_964428235.1 uncultured Candidatus Bathyarchaeia archaeon
GTAAACCAAGAAGGCATCCGGATTCCTCCCGTGAAAGTCTGGACCAAGGGAAAGACGAACCGGGAGACGTTGGATTTCGTGTTGTCGAATGTTCGGACTCCTGATGAGAGACTTGGCGACCTCAGGGCGCAGCGAGCATCAAACCTTGTCGGTGCGCAACGAATGCAAGAACTTCTGAAGAAATCAACTGTCTCAACAATTGAAAATGGAATGGAACATTTGATGGACTACTCTGAGGAGTTGATGATCAAAAAGATCAAAGAGCTTCCGAGAAAGTCTGCCTCCGCAGTAGATTATCTGGACGATGATGGTCTCGGGACCACTGACATCCCGATCAAGGTGAAGATTACGATCGGCAGACAATCAATCGGGTTTGATTTCTCAGGGTCCTCGAAGCAAGTTCAGGGTCCGTTGAACGCGGTTTTCAGCGTGACTCTCTCAGCTGTCTACTATGTGGTAAGATGCGTGACTGATCCGTCGATTCCAGCGAACGCTGGTTGTTTTAGGCCGATCACGGTGGTGGCTCCCGCTGGGACTGTGGTAAACGCCACGCCTCCAGCACCTGTCGCTGGTGGGAACGTTGAGACATCCACGAGAATTGTTGATGTTTCTCTCAAGGCCTTCTCCAAGATTGTTCCGGAGAGAGTGAGCGCTGCGTGCCAAGGAACAATGAACAACGTGACGATAGGCGGGATTGATCCGCGAACCGGGTCCTACTTCACCTATTATGAAACGATCGCAGGCGGATTTGGCGCACGATACAACAAAGACGGAATCGATGGAATACACAGCCACATGACAAACACTCTCAACACACCGGTGGAGGCATTGGAGTCAGCGTATCCGTTGCGGGTCCGAAGATACGAGCTGGTGCAAGGATCCGGTGGAAAAGGAAAATTCCGAGGAGGAATGGGAATTCGAAGAGACACAGAGATCTTAGCTGATTCCTCGACTGTCTCCCTGATGGGTGAACGACAACGACACTCTCCCTACGGATTGAAAGGAGGCGAGAGTGGATCAAAGGGAACATACCGGATAATCAGAGGGGAAAAAAGTGAGCGTCTTTCTTCAAAGACAACGCTCAGTGCGCGAAAGGGAGAAGTTCTATCGATTACAACCCCCGGTGGAGGAGGCTACGGAACTCCCAACCGACGAAAATCCTCGACCTAGCACGAATTAACTTTCAGGGCTCCAGGTATTGGCGGGTTCCAGAATGATGAGTCCCGCAAGTTCGCTGACTGATAGTACCAAGCTAGTACGCGGTATGTTGTGAAGTGAACAGCATCAGCGCCGACGTTCGTGGCATACCACGCGTTTGACTTGCCGCAAATGGCCCACAAGCTCCAGAAGAAGCTCCCGCTGCTCTGAACTCCATTGATCGCGGTGACGAAGTGTTCTGAAGTCGGCGCGCCGTAGTATTTCGCTTGAACTCGTGTGATGTTAGCGGTTAACTGGTAGAAGTTCCAGTCAGAAGGAACATTGGTCTTATTGATCCATTGGATGGTCCCGTTACCGTAGTTTATCAAAGTCTGAACAGGGAGGGATGATGTGGCACATGGACCTGGGCAAGTGCCGGTGGATTTTTGGTAGTAATAGTAGGCTCCTGCCTGGACTGCGACGATTCCGGCTCCGAGGAGAATTAGGATCGCGAAGAACACTTTGTGCTGACTGAAGATACTGATTCCCAAAACTACGCGATGCCTCTCGGGATTCGCAGTCCCAACCGTCTTGACGCAACAACGACAGCAGGGGCAACTGCAGCGAAAAAGATCACATTGCTCAACTCATGCGCAAGAGAGAATGGCGCGCCGATGATGTTGCCGTAGATGAAGTCCTGATAGAGAGATCCTGTTCTGAAAATCCAACTCCCAAAATTAGTGAGGAGGTCGTAAGCGAAAGTTGCTACCAGTCCAACAAGCCCGAAGGCTATGCTTTGAAGTCGCAACTCGCTCTTAATCTGAACCAGATCTTGGGCGACGAAGCTCTTTCTCATCGCGGACCCGGCCAAAGCGTAGAAACATTCTCCGACCATTAGGAAGGAGAGCATGAGGAAGGAGTCGACGCCGTAAGGATTCACGAAACCATAGACTGGCCAGATCGATAGAGCAATTCCTAAACCGACTCGAAGCCCGAAGAAGAGAGCGCCGATGAAGACCAGCATGTCCATCAGCTTGACGTTGGGAATCCCGATCAGCGCGTAGTTGGTCGCTAGCGCCAGAGCGGTGAAGACTGCGACTATCGCGACTTGTGTTGATGGACGATCAAATAACGGTCGTGCATCACTCTCGGACTTCCGGTTAACAAGTGATGGTGAACTGCTGTTGAGAACCATTTCGTAGCCACAATACTGGCATGTTGCTAGATCTCCATCGTTGAGTTTGATAGGACCACCACAGTTCCTACACTCAAGCTTGGAGAGAGAGTTGACTGTCAATCGTGATAAGCGGGCAAAGTTACCCGCCCGTTAAATATATCCTTTCATCAAACGCGCTCTCAGCGATGAGAATCTGCTCTCTTCTTCCTAGTGCGACCGAGATTGCTTTCGCTCTGGGGCTAGGAGACCAAGTTGTCGCAGTATCAGATGAGTGCGATTATCCCCGTGAAGCTACAATGAGACCTGTTCTAACGAAATCCGCACTTCATCAGACAATTCACCGGAGCGTAGAGGTCGATAGAGAGGTTCAGGAGCGTGGCGGTGATCTCTATGAGATCGATGAGAAGCTTCTCGAGACGCTGAATCCTGATCTTGTTTTGACCCAGGAGCTTTGCCACGTTTGCGCCGTTTCTTACACGAGGGTGAAAAAGGCTGCAAGAGTTTTGGACGCTGATACGAAGATCGTTTCTCTAGAGCCTTCGAATATCGAAGAGATCGCGGACAACATCTTGCTTGTTGGCAAGATGACAGGCAGACATGTTGAGGCCGAGACACTCGCTTCTGGAATACTTGAAAGAAAACATGCCGTGAAAGAGAAGACAAAGAGTGTGCGACATAGACCGCGTGTCTTCTTCATGGAATGGCTTGAATCTCCCTGGGTTGGAGGACATTGGATCCCGGAAATGATCAGCGACGCCGGCGGAGAAGATGGACTTGGACATCCAAATCAGCCCTCTTACAAAACGAGCTGGGACAAGGTCGTCGACTATCAACCTGAGATTATCGTTCTATCACCGTGTGGATTCGATGCGAACCAAGTCTTGAAACAGGCCAGCGCTATCGCAGCGTATCATGGTTGGGAGCAAATCCCAGCCTTTCGGGAATCTAGAATCTACGCTGTGAACGCTTCTGCGTATTTTAGTAGACCTGGTCCAAGAATAGTTGATGGACTGGAAATCCTCGGGCACATAATTCACCCAGAAATATTTCCGAACAACCCACATCCAGAATCAATTAGGCCCGTTCCCAAAGAAATCATAAGAAGTGCTTGATTGAGGATTCAGAAGAGTTTGTCGCAATCACAGGCGAGAAGCCAGAGAGAAAAGGCCGAAGCTTTTCGAGCCCTTCATCACGGTAAGCGAATCCTCGTTCTTCCTAACGCATGGGATGTGCCAAGCGCTCGGGTGTTTGAAGATGCGGGTTTTCTGGCTGTTGCGACCTCGAGCGCGGGTCTCTTGGTCTCGCTAGGTTATCCTGACGGCGAGGAGATTAGTCGTTCTGAATTTGTCTCGGCGATTGAAAGAATTGCACGAGCGTTGAGCGTCCCTCTTTCCGCTGACATTGTCGCAGGTTTTGGAAAGAATGCGAAAGAGGTCTCAGCGACTGTGAAAGAGGTTCTGAAGGCGGGAGCGATAGGGATCAACATCGAGGACTTCAGTCCGGCAACCAAGAAATTGTATCCGGTCGATCGACAGGTCGAGAACGTCAAGTCGATAAAGAATCTTGGGGAGACGATGGGTATTCCTCTGGTGATTAACGCGCGTACTGATGCGTTCAGGTTCAGTGAGGGTGATGAGGAGGCGCGTTTCAAGGAGGCTGCGAGTCGTGGGATTGCGTATCGTGATGCTGGAGCGGATTGTGTCTATCCGCAAGGGCTTGCCAATGCGGAACTAATTGGGAGGTTCGTCAAAGCGTTGGATTTTCCAGTCAATGTTATGGTGAGAAAGGGTCTGCCTTCTGTTAGCGAGCTGGAGAAGCTTGGTGTTGCGAGGGTTAGTTTTGGGCCGAGCCCATCCTATGCTGCAATGGGATTTTTGAAGAGAGCGGCCAAGGAGGTTTTGGAGAGAGGATCCTGGGAGTCGCTGACAGAGGGAGCGATAAGTTTTGACGAGCTAAACGCTCTAGCGGTCCCGAAATCCCATGGCTGATATTTGGAAAAGTCAGATTTGAGAGGATTCGTGTTTCTGAATAGTCTCTAGAGTCTCTTTTTCGATTTGTAGTGTGACGTGTTCTATTCCGAAGGACTCTTTCAGCCTCGCTTCAATCTTTGCAGTTATGCTTGAGCCTTGACTGATGCTGTCAGTGGCAACGGTAATGTGGCCGCTGAGGGCGTACATTCCGGATGTGATTGTCCAGACGTGTAGGTCGTGGACTCCTCTAACCCCATCAACGCTTCGTATCGTGTTCGCGATCTTCTCGAGCTCCATCTGCGGCGGGGTTGCTTCGAGGAGGATGTTCGATGATTCTCTCACGAGCGAGTAAGCATTCCGCATGATCAGGACGCCGATGATTACGGCGGCAATAGCGTCGACTCCCTGGTAGCCGGTGAAGATAACGACGAGACTGCTGATGATGACGGCGAGGGATGATAGAAGATCCGCGACCGTGTGTATGAAGACCCCTTTGACGTTGAGGCTGGTCTTTCTTGATTTCGAGAGCGACCATGCGTTGGTGAGATTTCCAAGGAGTCCAATAGATGCAATTGAGAGAACTAATGGTCCTTGTATCGTTGGAGGCTGTTGAAGTCGGAGATATGCTTCGAAGATTATCAGGAGAGCTGCCGCAATTAGGATTGAGCCGTTGATTAACGCGGCGAATATCTCGGCTCTATGATAGCCGAAGGTCCGCTTTGCAGTGTGGGGCTTTCTTCCCAGTCTCAGAGTGAGGATTCCTAATCCAACTGCGATTACATCTGTCAGGACGTGAGCTGAGTCGCTGACCAGGGCGAGACTCTGTCCGAGAAATCCGCCGCTGAACTCGATGATCGCTATCAGCGAAGAGATTGCGAGGGCGATCCATAGTCGCTTCTCTGCGGTGTGTGACACGTTTGATAGATCGAGGCCCATTCGGAAGTGCCCTCTCAGCTGTTTGAGATAGTTGAGGGGTATTAGAAATGGGCTCAGGAACTGGAGCTTTTCACGGGCCGGTTAACCAAGAGGACCCCCGCGGCTATGAGAAGAAAGCTCACGGCTGTCCATGAGTTGAGATTTTCACCGAAAAAGTAAGATGTTAGGACTCCGAATACTGGAACCAGGTTGCCGAAGATGGCTGATCGGCTTGCTCCGATCTTCGAGACGCCTTCGATGTAGAGGAAGTAGCCGACTACTGTCGACAGGATTGCGAGGTATAGGATGCCGACCCAAGAGAGAACGCCCCACGTGTAGTTCCAAGGGGATTCGATGAGCGAGAAGGGAATGAGGAAGAAGAACCCGAGCAGGCTGATCCATGAGAGAATTGAGAGCGAGGATTGCTGGGGACCTCTCTGATTAGACCTGTTTCGGGCGATGAATCGTCGTAGCAGGATAGTATAGAGCGCGTACGCGGTCGCACCACCGAACACCAGAGAGATCCCTAGAAGCCTGTTGGGAACGTTGGTGTTGGGAGAGAAGATGGATATCGTGATTATTCCGGCGAGGCCGGAAGCGAAGCCTAGGATTTTTGCTCCGGTGAGTTTCTCTTTGAGGACTAGGCTGGCCATTAAGGCGATTAGTACGGGCCCGATTCCGATCACGATCGAGTCGTCGCTAGCTGCGGCGAAGGTGACGCCGTAGAGGAAGAAGATCTGGTAGAGGGTTGTGTTCAAGATTCCCATGATGACCAGAGTCGGTAGCCATGACCGATTGATCTTGACTGATCCTTCTCTCAGCCAGAGAAATCCGAATAATACTGGGACGACAATAGCATATCTTATCGCGGCGACTGATACAGGCGGAAGATTCTGTACGAGGACTCTTCCGACAGGCCAGGCGAGACCCCAGATGAACATCGTGAGAACTAGTCCAGAGTAGACTGCCCAGTCTTGACGATCAGAACGGACTATGGTGGATTGTACAGCAGTAGTCCTGTTGTCGGCGTTGTTTGATTGCAAGGGTACAAGAGATTTGGCTTAGAACTTAGCCCTTTGAACGTTGACTCCGATTCTTGCGCTCAATATGCGAACGCGGAATACCCGTAAATAGACCAGAAAAGACCGAGGGTCATAATCTCCCGTAAGCACGAGTGCATGATTTGAGCAAGCCCAATTCTTCACATGCTCGAAAGAATGGAATTATCGTCTTCCTTCTTGTAGCCGCTCTCGGAGAATTCGCTGCTCTGCTCCTGAACTACAAGGATGACGTCTACTTCCGACAATACCTCGCCAACAATCTCGAATCCACGGCTCTGATCACCATAGGTGTGCTGGTCTTCGCTTCAGGCACCGCCTACTATGTTTCTAGGAGATCAGGCATGCCATCTTCCAGTCCGCACGTCCCGATTTTCGGGCGAATAGGGTCCTTTGTTGGTCGACGCTGGAAGCTGATCATTGTCTTCTGGATCATTCTCCTTGCAGTGAGCCTCCCGCTCTCCCAACAGCTCTCACAGATCGTCAACACAAGCACCAGCGGAGGCACCTCCGGCACATCTGAGTCAGCAAGAGCCCAGACATTGATGACTCAAGAGTTCCCACATCCGACCGCTAACACCAGCGCGATAGTTCTGCTCAAGGGAACGGATGTCACCGACAATGCGACGAAGAAGTTCACGCTAGATCTGGAAAAGATGTTTCTAGCGCCGGGAGCGCTGAACAGCGTTGAGAACTTCACATCTGTTTACAGTGTGGATCGGGCGTATCTGGTTGGATACTACCTCGCACAGGGCAACCATACTCTGACACAGGCTGAGGGTTTGGCCAATCAGACCATCTGGACTCATACTCTGTCCACTTACCCTGTATTGCCGGCGTTTCAGGCCTCAGTGCTGAAGAATTTCATCAGTCCGAACAAGGATGTTATGATAATCATTGTCGATTTCTCGAAGTCTCCGGGTTCATTCGGGTCCGCTGATACGGATCCGATTTTGAAAAACGTCGTTCTGATGCGGAACATTATTTCTCAACTGAAATCTACCGACGGTGGACCCTCGCAGACCTACGTTACGGGAGATTTGGCTACAACTGCGGATTCTTCGCTTAGCAGTCAACACGATCTTGGCCTCATTGAGCCAGTCACGGTTGGATCGATACTGATCTTGTCGGGATTGTTCTTTTTCGCCATCGCGACTCCCTTTGTTCCCCTCACTATCGTAGGAATGGCGCTGTTGATCGCGGAAGGAGGACTCTACTTGATCGGAAAATATGTTGTTCCGATCCAAGACACGACTACAACCTTCCTGTTCACCATCATGCTTGGAGTGGGCACTGACTATTCGATCTTCTTGATGGCCCGGTATCGGGAAGAGCGCGTGGAAGGCCACGACAAGCCAACAGCAGTTCACACTTCAGTGACATGGTCCGGCGAGAGCATCGCGACCAGCGCAACTACAGTTATCATCGCTTTTGGAGCCATGACAATTAGCAGCTTCACTCTGCTCCAGTCTATCGGAGTGGGCTTAGGATTCGGTGTTCTGATCGCGCTACTGGTTAGTTTGACATTGATCCCGTCGTTCATGATATTGGCGGGAGACAAGATCTTCTGGCCAAGATCCGGAAAACGATTCGAGAACTACGCCGTCAAAGCGAAGAAACGACGGGCGGAGAGGCCTGGTTATTTCAGGCGTGCTGCGAGCTTCAGTGTAAAGCGACCTGCATTAGTTCTCACGCTTACTCTGCTAGTCTCCATTCCAGCAATCTATATCGCGTTCACTGGAGCGACCTCGTACGATTTCACAGCGGGTCTTACCCAGGCGGAGAGTGTTGATGGGATCGCTGTCCTAGAACAGAGCTTCGGTGCTGGCCAGATTGGTCCAACGCAAATGCTCGTTCAATTTCCAAGTTCGATTATCGTCAACGGAAACCTTACACAAACTGCACAGACTAACTTGGAGAAAATCAGCGCTCAAATTGCTGCATTGTCCAACGTGAAGGAAACCACAGGGCCGACTCGTCCTGATGGGACGACCGTGAATGCAACAAACATGGCAGGCCTGCCGGCCCCAGTTAGGGCGGCCGTCCTCGCGGACATCGGAACCGATGGGCGTACGGCTCTCGTGACTGTCCTCTTTGTTGAGGAACCTTTCACTGCAAATTCTCTCAGTTCCGTTTCTCAGATCCGGAATCTTGTTACGAGCTTGCAGGGCTCGGACTCATCGATCGCTCAGGACACAATTCTTGTCGGGGGGGCTTCTGCTTCGACTTTGGATTTCTCTAATGAGACTGTCAACCAGTTCAACACGATGAGGATTCTGACTGTTTCAGCGATATTCCTAGTGCTGCTGGTGGTGTTAGGGTCCTACCCGCTGGCGATAACCGGAATATTGTCGATCGGTTTGAGCATCACATGGAGCTACGCGGCGACACTGTTCTTCTTCAACAATGTCCTGAACGCAGGAGTTCTTTTCATCATTCCGCTCGTGTTGTTCTTGCTTCTCTATGGTATCGGGATGGACTACAACATCTTCATCCTGACGCGCATCAGGGAGGAGGCTCAGAAGGGCAAGGAGACCAAGCAGGCTGTTGTTGACGCTGTCGACAGGACAGGCGGGATCATTACTGCTCTAGCTTTGATCCTCGCTGGTGCCCTTGGATCGTTGGTATTGTCCTCTAATCGTCTTCTCGAGGGGTTCGGATTTGCAATCGCGTTGGCGGTGATATTGGACGCGATGGTCGTGAGAACGTATCTCGTCCCCTCTATCATGTCTGTGCTGGGTCCACGGGCTTGGTGGGGTCCGAACCGGTTCAGGCGGGTAAGATTCGATAAGAAAGATACGAGTCCATCCGCGAAACCCTAAAGCTTCTCAGCGCATGATTATGCTGGGGAGGAACCTTGCTGAAGACGCTGGTTCTTTACATGGCATCTGAGGACGAAAGCCAATTCCTCGATTATGTTCGATCATTGGGGAACTTCTCGATATTACCCCACACCTCTCCAACATCAGAGTTCCAGCCAGTGAGCACCCTCCCACAGTCTGACGAACAAGAGTCAACTAGAAGATTCTGGTTGTATCGCGCGATCGCTGGGATGCCTCTTGTCACGGAAGAAGACCCCGAAAAGAGCCGCTGGACCATTAACGGGTATCAGTCACCTGTAATAGAGTTCTGGCGACCATGGACCGCCTCGAAGGTCATTCTTGCCGGCGGCATAGAAG
>CAYRXJ010000043.1:9536-10710 GCA_964428235.1 uncultured Candidatus Bathyarchaeia archaeon
GGGCTTGGAGTGATCTCTCGCACTTCTGTTATGCAGTACAAGAATCAGACAAAGAGCGTTAGGGAGATTGGTCGAGAACTGGGTGCCGGGACGCTCTTGGAGGGAAGCGTGCGAAAGGCAGGCAACCGGGTGAGAATTACTTTACAATTGATCGACGCGAATACTGACAACCATCTCTGGGCGGAAAACTTTGACCGGAATCTAGACGACGTCTTCGCGATACAGAGCGATGTGGCATCGAAAGTGTCCGCCTCGCTCAGAGCCGGAGTCTTCGTACGTCCGACACACGTGGACACGCAAGACATCGAGGCCTACACGATCTACATGCGAGCAATGCAACTATTCCATGAGAGTTCGGAAGCGAGTCTGAGAAAAGCAAAGAAGTTACTGGAGGACGCGATCCTGCGAGATCCACTGTTCGCGAGAGCTCATGTTGGTCTTTCCCGTGTCTGGGTTCGGCTGGGAAATTATGGATACGACGAATTTCCAACGATACTCCGTAATGCAGTGAGTGAGGCTCAGAAGGCAATCGAGCTGCAGCCGTCCTTGGCGGAAGCTCACGCGGCATTGGCTGAGGCCTTTGATTATCAAGACCAGTTCAAGGAGTCAGAATCCGAGGCAGAAAAAGCGATCAGGATCAACCCGAACATCGCAGAGGCTCACTGGGCACTCGGGATGACCCACTGTACAAACGGAGCGCTCGACAGGGGCCTAGTGTATTTCCTCAAAGGGCTAGAACTAGATCCGCTGTCGGTGTACTATGCGAGGATGACGGCCCTTGTCATGGGGGTCGCGGGAAGAGTTGGAGAGGCGAAGGAACTGATGTCGAAGATGCAACGGCTCTACCCGGACAACTTCATGGTCTACGTTGGCCTCGCGGATTCTTACATGTTCGAGAAAGATTTTGAGACAGCGCGACAAATGATTGAGAAGGGCCTGTCTCTTGGTCCAGATGAACCTCTTCTGTTGATTGATCAAGGGCTTCTCTTTGCTGTCACTGGACGACCGGAAAAGGCCAAGGAAGTTCTTCAGCGGTTGCAAAAGAACAAGAGCGAGTCGGTGAGACTCTTCTCCCAACAGTTTATTCAAGCAGCTCTCGGAAACACAGAGGAAGCGATCAAAGCACTGATGCGCGGGCCCGAGACACACGCCTGGCCATTTCTGATAAAGACCC
>CAYRXJ010000044.1:0-10683 GCA_964428235.1 uncultured Candidatus Bathyarchaeia archaeon
GTATGATGAATGCATTAGGAAGTAGGAGCGCTACGAGGATCAGCGGGATGATCTTTCGCGTACGTAGAGAACTCCGGTTGGGCTACTACCCTGAGAGTATCTTGATTTAAGCGAATCGGCTTTTCCTACTCGAATGGATTACCTTTGAGCTTGAACATCGGGGTGCGAGCGATGAGATCCCGATGCTAAGATGGTAAGTCCAGTCAGAAGAAGAAAACTGTCAACCTAAGGAGAAATAACTGTCAATGTTTTTTACAATAGTTGTTAGGAATGGGGTTGCCTGTGCAAGTTCCAGAGAACCGGCCGATTGATGGTTACGCGAAGAGAATTCAGGACGATTACAACCGGCTTTATTCAATAGCTTCTGAGGCCAGAGCGAAAGGACTGGACGCCTCGTGGAAGGTTGAGTCACAAACAACCTACGACCTTGCCGAGAGAGTGGAGAAGGCCGTCGGGCCAGTCGGGGTCGCTGCACGCATTCGAGAACTGAGCAAGCAAGTTTCGCGAGAGGAGACAGCTCTCAAGATAAGCGAAGACATTGTCCTTGGTCATTTTGGTAGTCTTGATCCTGAGAACGCGGCTGAACAAGCGATACGAACCGCGCTCGCTGTCCTAGATGAGGCGGTGACTGTTGCCCCGATTCAGGGAATTCATGATGTGAAGATCCGCATGAACGTGGATGGTTCCAAGCATCTCGCTGTGTACTTCGCTGGACCGATGAGGTCAGCAGGAGGGACAGAAATGGGTCTAACCATGATTGTCGCGGACTATGTTCGCCGACAACTGAACATTGCTCCTTATCACGCGTCTGAACAGGAAGCGCTGAGGTTTGTTGAGGAATTGCGCCTCTATGAGAGAACGATTGCTCGGTTCCAATATCGGAATCCTGATAGTGTACTCAAAGATGCAATAATGCGGCTTACCGTTGAACCCAACGGTATCGAGACTGACTCCGTCGAAGTCACAGTAAATCGGAATCTCTTGCGAATCGAGACAAACCGAGTCAGAGGAGGGGCCCTTAGAGTTGTCAACGATGGTCTTCTGGGACGATCGACGAAGGTTCTGAAGATTGTCGAGAAGCTTGGTCTGGAAGGCTGGGGATGGCTCGCTGTGATGAAGACTTCGTCTTCCGAAGGAGAAGAGGCAAAGGAGTTTATGTTCATGGAGGACGTTGTGGGAGGACGCCCAATCTTCGCGTTCCCAGGCGCGTCAGGTGGTTTTCGTATTCGCTATGGACGTTCAAGGAATACTGGAATGGCCTCTGTTGGCGTTCATCCGGCGACAATGGAGATTCTGGGAGGATTCCTCGCAGTCGGGGTCCAAATGCGACTTGAGAGACCTGGAAAAGCGGGGATTGTCAATGCTGTGGATAGTATCGAGCCTCCAATAGTCAAGCTCGAGGACGGTTCAGTTGTCAGAATAGACTCGCCTTTGGAGGCAAAGGCGCTTCGCGACAAGATCCAGCGAATCCTATTTCTTGGCGACATAATGGTTGGATACGGCGAATTTCTCGAAAACAACCGTGCACTAGTACCATCAGGATTCGTCGAATCATGGTGGGCTCAGCTTCTAAATGAAAAACTCGAGAAAAACGATACCTCTCATGTCGAACAAACACTGAACATTTCTAGAGAGAGACTCACAGAATTCTCGAAGAACCCGTTTTCCACGAAACCAAGGGCGACAGAAGCAATAGGTTTGTCCCGCGATCTCGGGGTTCCGCTGCATCCGGCTTACACTCACTTTTGGAGTCAGATCTCAGTTCAAGATCTGCACTATCTCCGGGAGAAGTTGATCCATTTCCTTGACGCGTCCGGGGTCCTGCCTTATGATCAAAAACTGAAGGAGATTCTAGAACAGGTCCGGTTACAGCATCGGATGGTCGCTGGAGCGATTCAGCTCCGGGAGGACGATGCTCTGGTCTTGCGAACGATTCTGCACCTTGATGATCCAGCCATGTCTGTTCAAGGAGAGAACACACTCGACGCATTGTCCAAGCTGGCTGGTTTCCCGATCGGGAACAAGGCACCGACGTTTGTGGGTGCTCGGATGGGTCGTCCGGAAAAAGCGAAGGAGAGGATCATGACACCGCGTGTTCACGGATTGTTTCCCACGGGACAGGCTGGAGGGACTAGACGCGATCTGATTGAGGCATCCAAGAAGTCAGTTGTAACCTTGCAACTTGTGGACCGCTCTTGTCCCGAATGCGGCAAATGGGAGTCGAGGCTTAGATGCCCCAGCTGCGGTCGAGAGACGAAGATGAGCGTTACATGCGCAAAATGCGGTCTCAACTATCATGACGCTGAGTCGAAATGCAAGGGTACGCTGTCGGCCTACAGAGACGTGAACATCAACCTAGTCGAAATGCTCGACAACGCGATGCAAAGGCTTCGGATCGCAAAACTGGAAGGCTCGGTGAAGGGCGTAAAGGGTCTGATCAACGAGACAAGGGTCCCTGAGCCTCTTGAGAAGGGACTGTTGCGCGCAAAATCAGATGTTTCCATGTTCAAGGACGGAACTCTTCGTTTTGACGCGTCGAACGCAGTTCTCACACAATTCAAGCCGATCGAAATCGGATTGAGCATAGAGAAAGCCCACTCTATAGGATACACAACTGACATGAACGGGACTGACCTGACAGACCCAAAACAATTGTGTGATCTCGGGATCCAGGATCTCGTGGTCTCCGAGTCCTGCGGGGAATATCTGATCAAGGTCTCGAAGTTTCTGGACGATCTTCTCTCATCCTACTATGGCCTGGAAAAGATCTACAAGGCAACAAAGAAGGAAGATATGATCGGCCACCTTGTCGTTGGACTTTCACCTCACACATCAGTAGGCGCTGTTGGCAGAATTGTAGGATTCACGAAAGCGAGTGTCTGTTATGCTCATCCATTGTTTCATGCGGCGAAGAGAAGGGACTGCGACGGAGACGAAGACTCAGTATCCCTCTTACTCGATATTTTGTTGAACTTTTCGAGGCAGTACCTTCCAGAACGGATTGGCGGCTTGATGGATGCACCTCTGCTTCTCTCTCCGCTCCTGAACGCGAACGAAGTCGCCCGGCAAGCATTCAACATCGAAACAATCTCTGAGTTTCCACTAGCTTTCTACGAGAAGACCCTGATGGGTGTCAATCCGAAGGAGATCGAGGAACTAGTTCCCACCCTGAACAAGGAACGCGAAACCATGTCTGGTGATTGGAGAATAGGGTTCACTCATCCGACTGAAGAACTGGATAGAGCACGCCTCGTGAGCGCCTACAAGGAGTTACCAACAATGCTCGACAAAGTGAAAGAACAACTCGATCTAGCTGACAAGATCGTGGCTGTCAAGGGTGAAGAAGTCGCCCGGAAGGTCCTGGGGACCCACATTATTCGAGACCTGGTTGGAAACCTGCGCGCGTTTACCTCGCAGGAAGCTCGCTGCGCGAAGTGTAACTGGAAGCCTAGACGGGCCCCGCTCAAGGGTGTCTGCAAGAAGTGTGGCGGAAAGCTGGGTCCGACAGTGTTCAGAGCCGGCGTGGAGAAGTATCTGCAGGTCGCGTTTGACATGGTCAAGCGCTACAATGTTGGCGAGTACTATAGGCAGCGACTGGATTTGATCAAGGTCGAGCTAGACGAGACTTTTCGACCAATCGAAGAGGATCGGACGCAAACGAAGCTTTTGATCGGGGATTTTGCATAGCAAAGACGATCTAGCGTGACGCCTCCCTATCATCCCCGAGCATACATCTCTGGGATGCGAAACGTCAATCGCGGACTGGCCTCTAGATCAAGGATTATCGAGACGATGGAGAAAGGCAAGACTCGCACGGTCGACATCAGTGAGAGGTCGGGTCTCACTGAGAGCTGTGTGAGTCATCATCTGAAACTTCTTCTCAAACAGAGGGTCGTCTCATCAGCACCAGTGGGACGTGGCAATCGTTGGACCCTAACGAAGTACGGTCAGGAAAGACTAGGCTAAACTAAGACTAGATCGGAGAATCGCGCACTTTTCGTACAGCGGTTTGCGACGCTGGGCTCTTGTGGAGTTTGACTGTCACAGTTACAGGTTGCTCGTCCGCGTTTTCAACGACGAAAAACCATTTTCCTTTCGTGGGAGCCGTGAACTCTAAGCTTGCGCTTTCGACTTCTTCCTCTCCGGTCTCGCTCCAGAACTCCTCTCCCTCATCTAGGTTGTCCAAGTTTTCCTCGTCGAGGAGGTAGGTGTTGATCAAACCGTCTGCGGTGACTTCTCCTGTAAAGTCCATTTCCTTCTCTAGCTCTACGTCGTACTCTACATAGTCTCCTTTGGCGATCGTGGGATTGTAGTTCGGACCTGTCCTGACCGGCACGGATCGCGGGGGAGTTTGTTGATTACTAGTTGCCGTAGGCGTTGTGCGCGGGACGGTGTTGGGCTCAATTACAACTGCGGCCTGGCTTCTAGGGGCCGGCTTTGGCTCTAGCTTCTGCGAAGAATGCTTCTCTGTGGGATGCTGCGGGGGTCTGGTCAGTGTTTGTGTGTGATGGCTTGTGGGCATTGTCTTGGACGAGGGATGTATAGGCAACGATCCCTTGGGAGCGAGGATTGTGAGAAGAGGCAGGACAAGGAAGACTAGTATCAGGATTCCCGCGTAAGTCCATGCCAATGCCTGAAGAAACGCAGCTATGGTCACTGTGATCGCAGCTATGTTTCCGAGAACGAGAAATGGCCTTGAGGGCATAGTCGGGGAGCTTCCGAGGAGATTAGGTTGGACTCTTCTTCCAGAAAACGGAATTGTAACCTCCAAAGCTGAATGACCGGTTTCCCTCAGGAAAGAAAGGGAACCATCATTTGGATCGAAAAAAATACCATTCAGTTTTCACTTGTGTACGTCCGGGTTTTAGGGCAGCAATGCATGGACTGGGGTAGTGGGGGCCGGTGCTCATGGCCAAAGCGCCCCGCGAGGACGATCTTCAACCAGTTGCTCGGGATCGGGTTGTTTCAAAGCCTCGCAGACTCTGCAGGAAACCAACGACATTTCGTTACGCCCAATCTCTCCATTTGCCGAGAGTGTTTCAAAACAAATCGGTTCAGGTAAAATCTGCGACTGTCGTACTGGACCGGTGTCGGATCAGATAATTACTGTGCTTCCGTAGAAAGGATTCTGGTCCTCCTCAGGGTCCAGCGTCGAGCGAGAAATGATAGGGCGATTGCGGGACAAAGGATTGTTCCGATCAAGATCAATAGCGAATCAAGTGTGACAATGCTGGTGGTAGGAGCAGGTGAAGGAGTGCTCTGACTGCCACGACTGGCCGTGAAGGTTGAGGGAGTCACGGTGTAGTTAGAACCGGAAATAGTCGGCGTTGTTGGCGGTGTGGCGAAGAATCCCGGGATGAGTACGAGACTGATACCTGCGAGAAGGCCCATGGTCAGACCTAGGGTGAGTCTAAATTTCGCCCCAAGCTTCATTCTCTCTCGCTTCCCAGGTCATTCTCCCCATCGATTAATTGTCGCTGGCTCGGCATAATCCCACATCTTAGAACACCGCGTTCCGGCTTCAGAACGGCCTCATCCTCCACGCTCGCAAAGTCTCCCGCCATGAAACCACCACTGCAGAACCTCCGAAGACGAAGGCCATCACATTGTGTATGCTAAAGTCCGGCCTGTAGAGAATAGGATAGAGAACAAGCATTGCAGTGAACATCGTTGAGTAGAAGAGATAGCGTGGAAGAAGGAATCCGAGGACGCCCACAAAGTTCTGAAGGACGCCGACTTTCACCTGCTCTATCAGGTGGTACTCTCCGGTTTGGTCCTTGTCGAGTAGACCGAGCGATCTCAGTTTCTCCAAGTGGTGTAGTGCGACGCTTGGACTGCTTAGGCCTAGGGAGCGCTGAATTGGTCTTACACCAACTGCTTTGTTTTTGGTTCCGAGAATGTGCCAGTAGACCCGCAGAGTCACGCCTTTCAGCTCAGACTCGAGCAGCTTGTCTCGCCCTTCAGCCATGGTATGTCGAATCCTTGGAACCGATTGGTAAGAACTGGTCAATAGAAGCTTGCGCATGAGTGGAAACTGAGTGTTCGGAACAGTGAACAGCTCGTTCTAAACACTGGGATTATGCTGGCGGCAAGCGTAGCATAGGGAGAAGAAAGGATGATGCTACCAAAAGCAACTACAGCCTACCTCCTCATCTTAGCCAGTCTCACACTCATCCCCGTCTCAGTCATGTTAACAACACCCGCGGCTCACGCCATGGTTCCATTCAACTCATACCAAGAACTGCAGGACTACGTCAAAGGGACAAGCTGTGCCAGCCCAGTGCCAAGCCCATACACGCGCGGAACGTATACGGTGACTCCGGGAACGTTTGGCGCGAACTCCGCGTCAAGTACCTCTTCGAGTTCTCCGCCTGGCCACTCTGAGACAAACCAGCAAGTCCAAGGAGTAGACGAGCTTGACACAGTCAAGAACGATGGACAGTACATCTACACGATTACGAACAACTCTGTTGCGATTGTACAAGCTTACCCGACGACAGACGCGAAGCTTGTTTCCAAGGTCAGCGTGAACGGATCTCTCCAGGGAATATTTGTTGTCGGCAGCAAACTAGTAATTGTCAGCCAGATCCCGGGATACTCGCCGATTCTCTACTACAGCGGAGGAGCTGGAGTCCCAACACCAGTCACTGGCATAGCCTCGCCAAGCATTGCTACGATCTATCCATACCCATTCTCCCAGATCACTTCACTTTTTGTCATCGACATTACCAACCACGCAAGCCCAGTTCTAACAACAAGAATTGATGTAAACGGAACTCTTGCCGGGGCACGCTTGATCGGTTCAGACGTGTATCTCGTTGCGTCACAACCCGTCTACTGCTACGACAAGATCATCTTACCAGAGCAAATCGTCAATGGACAAGTAACCACAATGATGGCGACACAGGTCTACCACTCAGACATTCTCGACCACGGCTACAGCTTCACGACCATCATCGGCCTGGACACAAGCCAGCGCCTAGCGAACCCCACGGCGATGGTCTACTTGATAGGATCAACAGGTACAATCTATGTTTCTCTACATGACATCTTTCTCACACAGCTATCATGGAATACGAACCAAGAGACGATCATCCACAGAGTAAGCATTGATGGTCTCGCGATAAACTACGAGGCCACAGGCACAGTTCCAGGACATACGCTCAACCAGTTCTCAATGGACGAATACAACGGATACCTCAGAGTCGCAACAACAGACTACGGATTCCAACCAGGACCGTTAGCACTCTCAGCGTCCCCAGTTGCCAGCGTTCAGGAAACGAACGTCTACGTTCTTGACAAGAACCTTCACATCGTCGGAAAGCTCGAAGGACTATCGCCAGGCGAACAGATGTACTCCGCCAGATTCATGGGCGACATGGCATACCTTGTGACCTACAAGCGAATGGACCCGCTCTTCGTCATCGGACTAACACAACCAACAAGACCTATTGTTCTCGGACAACTCAATGTCACGGGCGTGTCCGATTATCTCCAGCCGTACGATGGAACGCATCTTATCGGTATCGGCCAATCTGGGACGGATGTCGCCTGGGAGAACGCGGTACGGTTCACAGGACTCAAGATCTCACTCTTCAACGTCACAGATCCACAGAACCCCTCTGAAACAAGCAGATACACCGTCGGCGGCCCAGGAACAAGTTCGCCAGCCATCAGCGACCACAAAACAGTGCTCTTTGATCAATCGCTTAACCTGCTCGTGATTCCGATATCGATCACAGCACAACCACCAAACAATGCTACATGGTACTCTTACCAGTTGATCTGGCAAGGAGCATACGTGTTCACTGTCACGCCTAACAACGGAATAGTGTTCCGTGGAGGAGTCACACAATTCCAGAGCGGACAAGTACCAACTTACTCGAACAGTCCGGAGTTCATCACGCGATCCCTGTACATCGGAAGTGTGCTCTACACGATTTCAGACAACAGTGTCCAGATGAACAGCCTCTCGGATCTATCGCTTATAGGCTCAGTCAGCCTTGCCTAGGCAGCTCGCAGACAGAACAGACCAAACGATCTTCCTCTTTTTCACTTCTCCTCCTTTAGAGGAAGATCAGCTACAGATTCCAGCTTCGTTTGAGGACGGGCTTGATCCGGATATATGATCCGGGTCCCATGTAACCGGTGTGCTTGACGATATCGGCTGTGCCCTGTATCTTGATCTGGCGCGGGGACCATGGGTTTACTGATTTGAGATCGTCGACGACGAACGAGGCGCGAGGGTTCTCAACCACATTCTTGTACTTCAGCGTATTAACGAGATCACGTCCACTAACGTAGATGTACTCGCCATCGGTATCATAGGAAACAGCCGCAACATCAGGACGACCAGATTTGGACGCAGTGCCGATTCTGCCTAAACGCTGAGATTTCAGATAAGCGATTTCATCTTTTGTAAACAAGATCGCGACTACCAAGCTCTAACTCCCTTGTTCCGCCTATAAGGGGTCTTGTAAATGCGCTGGCCATCTTATTTCTGGAATTGTGCCATGCTGCTTTGGAGTGGTCCGGGTTCTTTCGATATTCCTTTCCAGTCTAGTTCTGCTAATCCAGCCAATCGTCGGAACTCGTTCACTGATCCAGGGCCAAAGCCTGCAAAGTGGTTGTTGAAGAAGATGAAGCCCTGCTTGAACAGGCTAGACTTCTCCTCCAGGGCAGTATACCACTTCTTCATAACCTCCCCCTGATCGCGCTGTTTTTCTCCGAAATTCGAGATCGAGCGATCACCAACCATCCGAAGATAGGCAGTATCGCTCGTCGCTTCAGGAGGAGTAGAAGCGTACTGGTTCTCCGACCAGACAAGACTGACATTGTTCTCTTTCAACAGATCATAGACGTCTTGTTTGAACCATGACTTGTTCCGGAACTCTATCGCATGAACATACTTCTTGTCAATCTGACCAAGAAAAGTCACAAGCGCCTCACGATCCTTCTTGTAATTGAAAGAAGGAGGAAGCTGGATCACAAGAGCCCCTAGCTTTTCTTTCAGCTCTGACATCGCCTTGTAGAATCTCTCTAACTGTGCTTGACTATCACGAAGCTTCAGTTCATGAGTGATCTTCTTCGGAAATTTCGCGGTAAACAGAAACCCGTCAGTCGTGACCTTTCTCCAGTTTGAAACCATGAAAGGCGAAGGAGTTCGATAGTATGTCGAGTCAATTTCGACAGCATTGAAGACATGGGAGTACATCTGAAGATAATCAGCAGGCTTAGCGTCCTTCGGATAGAACGGTCCGACCCAGTCCTGGTAGGACCAGCCACTGCAACCGACTCTGAGGTTTCTTACTTTGGTGGACAACGTCTCAGGAAATAGTGGGTTCAGTTGTTAAAGAATTCTGAGATGCTTTTGATCAGAAGGTTGGAGTGTTAGAGAAGACGATCCCCTGCTGCGTAATTTGATAGAAGTATCCTCTGGAGGGAGTTGGATTGCGCCCAATCCTCAAGACTTTCAGGGTCCCACCTTTCAGCAGGACCTCGCCCTGACGCTTTCTCATCTCAATAACTGCATCCGCTAGATTCGAGGTGGCGTTTTCCACGTTCGCGTCCACTACCTCAGTATGGAGAACCGAGATTGTTACAGCACGCGCGATCTGAGTTGCGAATCGCATGACCTGTACGTACTGGTAGACCCTCTTAGCCTCCGCAAGAAGAAAGAATGGTGTAATCGAGTCCATTACAATCACTTTCGGCGAAATACTCGGTTTCATCGCAAAACTCCTGCCATGCGCGACAAGATCCTGAAAGCGAAGAGTCTCCTCTAGAATATCTCCCGGGTCCATTCTTGGCAATGATTCAGCTAGCTTCTGAGCACCGAGAGAGAACATGTCGACGAACTCCAGCCGTCCCTCTTCTTCGATCTTGTTCACCGCGATGTGGTGGTCTTCGAGTCCGAGCTTGACGACTTCAGCTGGATCATCGATACAATAGTAGAGAAGTTGACATCCTTGTCGGAGAAAGTTTGCGACCAGTTCTCGGACGAGAGCAGACTTGCCACTTCCTATCGGGCCCATTAGGGAGACGCTTGAGGGTCGAGGGATTCCCCCGCCGCTGACCTTGTCGATGATGGGGATGCCTGTTGGCTGAACGGCTTCTACCCGATGGTCAGAGCGCTTCAACGGTCGCCGTAGTCTCTAGCTTCAACACGACTGTCCTAGTTCGAAATTCGCCATGTAACTTCTACAAGAGTACAGAAGTGACAATATCACGAGGTCAAACGCAATCTCGCCAGTCCTAGAGCAAACGTTCCGCACGCGATTCCTAGAAAGGCACCACCAATCACGTCACTCGGGAAGTGCAGTCCCAAAATAATCCTAGCAAGCCCAGTAACTACTGCCAAAAGCACGAACGGAATGCGCCATGACGGGTAACGGGACCAGATCACAGTCGCAGCTGTGAACGCGTTTGCGGCGTGGCCGGAAGGCCACCCCGCATCGTTCGGAACCTCTCTTCGAGCTGTGATGCCTAGAGAGGAGACTTGGAATGGTCTCTGCAGATTGAAAACTGCTTTCAACAGATCAGTGAAAGCTATCGCAGTAACCATCGCGACAGCGAGGACCAAAGAGCTTGTCCAGTCGTCCTTGTTCTTGCGGAAAACATAGAGCAAGAATATCATCGGCAACCATATCAGATCTCCCACCTCCGCGACCCAGAACAGCATCG
>CAYRXJ010000045.1:0-8221 GCA_964428235.1 uncultured Candidatus Bathyarchaeia archaeon
TACCCGAGACTATTGGCGCTGTTGTTGTGGCCTATAACCTCCTCGAAAAGGATGGAGTAACTCAATTGCCTACTGGGCTTAACTTGAATTCTACCATTATAGCCAACATATTCCTTGGTCAGATAACATATTGGGATGATCCTGTGATTCAATCGATAAATGCCCCGGTGGCGTCTCTGTTGCCCCACAATTCGATAACTGTTGTTCATAGATCTGATGGTTCTGGAACAACGTTCGTGTTTACAGGCTATCTCAATAGCGCGCCGAACGGGGTCTGGACCCTCGGTCAGGGAACTAGCGTTGCTTGGCCAGTTGGGTTGGGTGCATCCGGAAACCAGGGCGTAGCGGGCGTGATACTCGGTACGAGAAACACCATCGGTTATGTGGAGCTCGCCTACGCACTCACTAACCCAATGCAGTACGGTTTTATCCAGAACGCGGACGGGAACACGTATGTCAAGCCGACCTTAACGAACGTCACTTATTCCGTACAGAATTCAACCTCGGCTGTCACACTTCCCCAAGGCAACCAGAGCTGGGCGAGCGTCAGCCTGCTCAATGCCCATGGAACAGATTCATACCCGATCGTGAGCTTCACTTACGTGTTGGTGTACAAGGATCTCAGCATAGTTCCAGGCATGACCCTAGACAAGGCAAAAGCCTTGATCGACTTTCTATGGTTCACAGTTCATCCCACTGGACAGGTCCAAGCATCGCCCCTCGCGTACGTTCCGCTCCCCAGCGGAGTCGTTGCCATCAACGAAGCGACAATTGAATCCATTACGTTCAGCGGACAGACCCTACCAGTATAGGTCGATCCCTCTTGAGGGGATCCACATCCCCCCATTGTAAGAATAAACGAATAACACTTCGGGCGAGCAAGCATTGGATGAGCCTAGGCGAATCGAGCGACTCGCTCGGGCAACATCTGACCAGATCTTCGTAATACAGTCAGCCGCCTTCGCCTCCGTGATCATCGTTGTTCTCGTTCTCACGGGGATAGTGCTGATAACTGGCTCTGCTCCAGTCTGGGCGAAATTTGGGGCCGGATTTCTAACTGGGACCACATGGAACCCAGTGACACAAGTCTTTGGAGCGTTACCATACATTCTAGGAACGCTCGTAACATCCATTATCGCGATCGTTATCGGGGTACCTCTCAGTATCGGGATCGCGATCTTCCTCTCAGAGATGGCCCCTCATGCGATGATAACCGCAGGCCCCGGTCTTCTCGGGCGATTCATCAGAACTGGGCTCGGAGTACTGTCCAACGGAATCCAACTCCTCGCTGCTGTCCCCAGCGTGATCTACGGTTTGTGGGGGTTGTTCGTTTTCAGGTTCTGGGTCCTCGATCTAGTAGAGACTCCTCTCTCCAAGTACCTTGGGGACTTGCCCGTTTTCAGCGGGACACCGTTTGGACTTGACATTCTCACCGCAGGGCTGATACTCGCTATCATGATCATTCCAACCGTCTCGGCCATCTCGAAAGAGATCATGACTGCCGTGCCGAACGCGCAAAGAGAAGCAGCTTACAGCATTGGAGCAACCCGCTGGGAAATGACTAGGATCAGCGTGTTGGGCTATGCCAGGTCCGGTATATTTGGGGCGGCCATTCTTGGACTCGGACGCGCGATAGGGGAGACAATGGCAGTGACAATGGTCATTGGTAACGCTATTGGCCCGCAGGCCATTCCCTCCTCATTGTTCAGACCAGGTCAGACCATGTCCTCGTTGATCGCAAACGAGTTCAATGAGGCCGATCCAACCTCGCTTCATCCCGCGGCGCTGATCGGGGTCGGGCTTGTCCTGTTTATGTTTGCAATCGCAATCAATGTATTCGCGCAACTCCTTGTCTGGAGAGTATTGAAGATTCAGGGAGGTTCGGTGGAGTAGGCTTTGTCAAACGATTCCATTCGCAAAGCTAAGGATCGGCTTGCTTTCGTTCTTGGAGGCGCCTGCGTCCTCCTTGCGATGGTTCCTCTCGTCAGCATTCTCGCCGACGTAGTCATCAGGGGCTTTCCTGCATGGAACCTCGAGTTTTTCACAAGCGGACCTGGCATCATTGGACAGCCAGGAGGTGGGGTAGCCAACTCCATAGAAGGCACTCTGATCCTCATAGGACTGACCTGTCTGATCGGTGCACCTCTCGGGCTGATCTCGGGTGTCTTTCTCTCGGAGTTTGGAGATAACAAGTACGGACGGTTGATCAGATTTCTTAACGATGTCCTCTCAGAATTCCCATCTATAGTAGTAGGAATACTGGCTTACTCGTTTGTAGTTCTTGTTGTCGGAAGCTTCTCCACGATCGCAGGCGCGATAGCTCTTGCGATAATAATGATGCCCATTCTCACCAGAGCAACTGAGGAGTCGCTGAAACTGGTCCCGAGTACTATCCGGGACGCAGCTGCTGCGCTTGGGATACCGAAATGGCGGAGCACCCTCAGCATCGTACTTGGCACTGGTCGGAGCGGGGTCATTACCGGTTTTCTGCTCGCCGTCGCTAGAGTCGCAGGCGAGACTGCGCCACTTCTGCTGACAGTCCTTGGAAGCCAATTGTTCTTTAGTGGATTATCCAAACCTATCGATGCTCTTCCTCTCAGAATCTATCGCCTAGCTCTACTTCCATATCCGTCATCTCAACAACAAGGATGGGGCGCTGCACTAGTCCTCATTGTACTTGTACTAACTCTGAATCTTGGAGTCAGATTCGCAACACGAGGAAGATTACAAGCGGGGAGACTATAGCCATGCTTGAGCTGGAATCGGAGAGAGACCTAGAGAAGAAACAAAGTCTTAGTAGCGATGAACTCCCACCGCCGTTAGTCAGAAAAATGGAGCCGCTTAAGCTCAGGACGGACGCCCTGAATGCTTGGTATGGCAATAATCATGTCTTGAAGAATCTCTCAATTGACGTTCGTGAACATTCCATCACGGCCATCATTGGACCGAGCGGCTGTGGAAAATCAACGCTCATCCGTTGTCTGAACCGGATGCATGAATTGGTTCCTCGCTCGCGAACATCAGGGAGAGTTATGCTTGACGAATCAGACATCTACGCCCGTGGAATTGATCCAGTCTCGGTTCGGCGGAAGGTGGGAATGGTGTTTCAGAAACCGAATCCCTTCCCGACAATGTCCGTTTACGATAATGTTGCTGCTGGGCTAAAGCTGAATGGTGTGAGAAATCTCGAAAAGTTAGATCGCGCGGTGAAGCGGAGTCTAGAGCAGGCTGCTCTGTGGGACGAAGTGCGAGAATCTCTGTTCAAATCAGGAATGAGTCTCTCTGGCGGACAACAACAGAGGCTTTGCATCGCTCGAGCCTTAGCAGTTGAGCCCGAAGTAATTTTGATGGACGAGCCCTGTTCGGCGCTGGATCCTATAGCGACTGCGAAAATTGAGGGACTAATGACGAACCTGAAGGAACAATACACCGTTGTAATTGTTACTCACAATATGCAGCAGGCTGCTCGAGTTGCTGACTACACCGCGTTTCTGTATCTAGGCGAGTTGGTCGAGTTTGGAGAGACTACACAGCTGTTTGAGAACCCCAAGAACGAGCTAACAGAACGATATATTACCGGAAAGTTCGGCTAAGGCAGTCGGGTCCCACCTTTGGCTCGTCTCATGGATATGGGCCTCGAACGTTTGAGGAACATGATCCTAGACATGGGAAAGCTCTCCGACAGCACTGTATCCACGGCAATCGACGCGTTCGTCCAGGGCAAGGACATGCGCGAGAGAATCTACGGATGGTCTGAACAACTGCGGATTCTCCAAGACGAGGTCAGCGAACTAGCGGTTGAACTCCTGGCACGCTATCAGCCTGTCGCTTCGGATCTTCGGTTCATCAAGTCATGCATGGAGATCGCATACGGGTTCTCTCGCTTCGGTAGATATGCGCATGACATCTCTGACGTGTTTGGGGTTTTTGGGGACCTCTCTGCCTGTGACAAGACTCCTATCCAAAAAGCCGGCGAGCAGACCAAGAACATGATACACCTGAGCATCAAAGCATTCAACGAAAGGGATGTTGATCTTGCCAATCAGGTACGGAACATGGACGATGTTGTCGACAATACTTACCTCGATTTTGTCAAGCGAGCAGCTCATGGTCCGGGAACGGATCTGAAGTGTACGGTCTCGGGTACCCTGATTCTACGGTACTTGGAGAGAATCGCTGATCATGCAACGTATATCGGTGAGACAGTTCTGTATATCACCTCGGGAGAACGAATCCCGCGAAAATAGATTGCGGATGTACTGAGAGTACTGATATACTGACAAAGTCAGTACTGTCCATTGGATCAACTCTTATTCACGGAGATTACTTGACTAGAACAGAGATAGAATGATTCCTCAGGGCTCGACAGAAGGGTCCGACGCTGAGAAGGCTACTCGATTGGCATACTGGAACGCCCGAACATCAATTTCGTTTCCGACTCTTGTAATGAGGAGAACCGTCTCCTTCTCAGAGTTGTTCCGGTCGATCTTCAAGTGGAGACGTCTGCCTCGCCACGATGATACAGGCGAGAGCGGAGAAGCATACGACGCGGAAATGGCAGCGGCTGCCTCCCAGATCTGATATACCCCCAGTTTTTTTCTCAGTCGTCTAGAACTGGTTCAACAACTCGGTTCATGTTGAAGAAGTTCCTTTCTGAATATCAGACAGTATTGGTGTGATCGGTTACCGACCCAAGCATTGTATATTCCGAGTGGAAGAAGTCTCTTGTCGTCTTGCAGCCAAAGTCTCTCGTCTTTAGGGACCCACTTACCATCGAGACTTGTCAGGGTGTCGAAAGCGAGAGGGTGAAGTCGACCTTCTGAGAAGACGTTGTTTGTTACGACGACAAGGTATCCTCCCGGTTTCATAACCGTGTGAACCTCGTCGAAAATTCGTCTCTGCGCGTCAAGAAATTCTCGATAGCTGCTAATGTTTCCAATGTCGTCTGGGTCTTTGCTATAGTCTGTGTCAAGGCCTTTTTCCTTACGTTCTCGTTGTCGAAGGTTGGAACGTTTCAGTTGATTCCAGTATGGAGGCGAAGTGATACAGAAATCGATCGCTTGAAGATTGTTCTTTTGGAAAATTTCCCGCAGTTCCCGGGAGTCTCCCTGCAGAACCAACTGTCTTGTACCTCTTGCAGGTAGAGCTTCCTTGAGCCTGGATCTTGCGACTGATGCGTATCTCGGATTGATCTCTATTCCGACGCCATTGCGTCCCGAGGTTCTAGCAGCGAGAAGCGTGCTTCCCGTTCCCATGAATGGATCGAGGACCCACATGTCTCGTTTTGTGAAGAATTCGACAAACTCGCGAACTAGGGTCTCAGGAAAACCTGCAGGGTGGAGGAGTTTCGTTTTGTCTCGAGGCGGTGGACTGTGTTTGAACCAGGACTTTGTGAACTTGATCCACTCCTTTCCAGAGAGGTCATTTAGTCGGTTCGTAATCCTACGATTCCTTGGTTTTTCCGGATTCGATGGCAAGAGTTTTATCGGCGGCCTCACCCTGAGCGCCTAGGTTTATTAACGGGTTTCCGACTGCGTTTCGTTTTACCCGTGGTAGGTCGGACTCTAAGCCGTCCCCCGCTCCCGAGGTAGCCACTCGTAATTGGTAAAGAAGCAAGACAAGGAGAAGGAACTCTCTTATGACGTGTTCAAGCACGACCTTGTGCCGAAACACGTTCTTTTGAAACCGGAGGAAGCCAAAGATGTTCTAGGCCACTACCACATCAAACCCTTCCAGCTACCATACATCAAGTCTAGCGACCCGGCCGCCCGAACTATCGGAGCGAAGCCAGGTGATATCATCAGGGTAATTCGAAAGAGTCAGACTGCGGGCGAATCGGATTTCTACCGTTATGTTGTGGAAGATTTTTGAAAAATTACAAGTTGAGGAATAACTAGAATGGCCATTACACAGACACAGCTCTGGAATCTATCCAAAGAATTCATCAAAGACAGCGGCCTAGTTCGGCAGCACATCGATTCTTACGACGACTTTGTCGAACGAGGACTTCAGGCAATCGTCGATGAGGTTGGAGAACTCCCGATAGAGATTGGGGACTATCCTCTCAGAATCAAACTTGGCAAGATAGAGATCGGTGCTCCCCGTGTAATCGAAGTGGACGGCACCGAGAGGTCCATCTATCCAGCCGAAGCTAGAATCCGGAATCTCACGTACGCGGCACCTCTTCACATGGAAATGATTCCTGTGATCGGTGAACGTGAGGGACAACCTGAGATGGTATACATCGGAGACCTTCCGGTGATGCTAAAGTCGAAGATCTGTCTTCTCTCCAAACTCTCCTCCGAGGATCTAGTCGGGGTTGGTGAAGATCCCTTGGACCCAGGAGGCTACTTTATCGTAAACGGATCCGAACGGGTAATCGTCGCGCTCGAAGATCTAGCCGCAAACCGAATACTTGTGGACATCGAACACACAGGAGTTAATCCGACTTACAAGGCAAAGATCTTTTCTACGACTGTCGGGTTCAGAGCCCGAATCGAAGTTGCTCTGAAAAGCGATGCTGGCATCTACGTGACCATGCCCGGCATTCCCAGCGACATTCCGCTCATGATACTCATGCGGGCCCTTGGCTTCGAAGAAGACGCGAAGATTGCAGAACTAGTCAGCGCTGATCCCGACATTCAGGACGAACTAGAAGCATCCTACGAGAAGTCTCTAGAAGCCAACAACAGCCATGACGCGCTTCTCTATCTGGGAAATCGATTGGCCCCCGGACAAGTCGATGAATACCGTCTCAAGAAAGCAGAGTCAGTGCTTGACAGAAACTTCCTCCCGCACCTCGGCAGGTTACCCGCAGAAAGACGAGAGAAGGGTCTCTTTCTGTCGGAGATCGCGGCTCGAATAATCGAAGTTAAACTTGGCCGAAGAACTCCAGACGACAAAGACCACTACGCAAACAAACGACTGAAACTAGCCGGGTCGCTTCTCGCGGAGCTTTTCCGAATATCCTTCCGAAATCTAACTCGCGATCTCAAGTACCAACTCGAGAGAATAACCATCAGAAGACATATTGAGTTCTCGATAGCGAACGCGATAAGACCCGGAATAATCACCGAGCGAGTTCAGCATGCTATCGCGACCGGAAACTGGGTGAGAGGGAGAATCGGTGTAACCCAGCTTCTCGATCGAACCAACTTCGTAAGCACTCTAAGCCACCTCCGAAGGCTGCAGTCACCCCTCAGTCGTAGTCAGCCAAACCTTGAGGCAAGAGATCTTCACCCAACGCACTACGGAAGACTGTGCCCAGACGAGACTCCTGAGGGCTCCAACTGCGGACTCGTGAAAAACTTAGCACTATCCAGTAGCATATCAGTCGGAGTCGAGCCGCGCGAGACAGTAGAGAAACTCCACCGAATGGGTGTCACAACAATCGAGGATTCTGATAAGAAACTAAAGGCAACCGGGGGCAAAGTCATTGTCGATGGAATACTCGCCGGATACTCGAAGGATCCAGAGGCCCTCGCCGGAGAACTTAGAGAGCTCAGGCGACAAGGAAAGCTAAGTTCTGAGATCAACATCGCTTTTCATCCACCGGAGACTCAGGGTGGCCGAGCCGACCTTCATGTAAACTGTGATGCCGGGAGAGTCAGACGCCCAATAATAGTTGTAGACGCAGGTACTCCACGACTAACGGAAGATCATCTCATTCAACTCGAGCAAGGTCGGATCGCCTGGCAGGATCTCGTGAGATCCGGCGTTGTTGAGATGCTCGACGCTGATGAAGAGGAGAATGCTCTCATCGCAATGTATGACCACGATCTCCGGAAAGACCACACTCATCTTGAAATCGCTCCTTACGTCATGCTTGGAATCGCTGCCAGCTTGATACCATTTCCTGAACACAATCAATCACCCCGCAACGCATACGAGTCAGCCATGGCAAAACAGGCCCTCGGAGTATTCTCAACAAACTTCTTTACCAGAGTAGACTCGCGCTCGCACCTTTTGCACTATCCACAGACACCAATCGTCCAGACGAAACCGATGGAAGTCTTCAACTTCCTCGAGAGGCCCTCTGGCCAAAACGTCGTCGTAGCCATCCTCTCCTTCCAAGGCTACAACATGGAAGACGCCATCATCATCAACAGAACCTCAGTGGATAGGGGACTCTTCAGACCCACCTTCTACAGCACCTACGAAGCCGAAAGCCGAACGTACACAGGCGGACCCAGAGACAAGGTCGAGAGCCCAGCGGCCGGCA
>CAYRXJ010000045.1:8231-10648 GCA_964428235.1 uncultured Candidatus Bathyarchaeia archaeon
CGAGCAAACGCGGGCTTTTCCTCTAAAATTTTTTCAGTATTTACGAGGCTGAAAGCAGACATAACCTGGGAGGATTACGGGTAAAGTTTGAGATTCCAGAAGCGGGCATTAGGGGCTACCGAGGAGACCGCTACTACCGCCTAATCGAAGAAGACGGCATAATCTCACCTGAAGCTGAAGCAACAGGCAACACAGTGCTAGTCGGACGAACAAGTCCACCTCGATTCATGGAAGAATACCGCGAATTCGAAGCAAAGGGTCCGACGAAACGAGACTCTTCCGTAACAATGCGCCCATCAGAACAGGGAACAATCGATCAAGTGTTCGTCACAGAATCAATCGAAGGAAGCAAACTCGTCAAGGTCAAAGTGCGAGATCTCAGGGTCCCGGAGCTTGGCGACAAGTTCGCCTCCCGTCATGGACAGAAGGGAGTCATCGGACTACTTGTCCCACAAGAAGACATGCCCTTCACTGTCGACGGCGTTGTACCGGATGTGATCATCAATCCCCACGCAATCCCGTCCAGAATGACAATTGGTCAATTCGTCGAGACTCTCGGCGGAAAATTGGCCTCGCAGATGGGAGAGATAATGGATGGAACCGCGTTCGAAAACATAGGACCCCAGGCAATTGGCGACATGCTGACGAAGCTCGGATTCCAAAAGAGTGGGAGAGAACCGCTCTACAACGGGATTACAGGAGAAAGGCTTGCGGCTGATCTCTTCATCGGCGTCGTCTATTACCAGAAATTGCACCATATGGTCTCGGACAAGATGCATGCACGAGCCCGCGGGCAGGTTCAGATGCTCACTCGACAACCAACAGAAGGACGAGCGAGAGGAGGCGGCCTTCGCTTCGGCGAAATGGAACGAGACTGTCTGATCGGACACGGCGCATCGGCACTGCTGCGAGACAGGCTGCTAGAAGAATCTGACAAGTACATCGCCTATGTCTGCGAGACCTGTGGAACGCTCGCGTATCATGACATCAAGCAGAACAAATACATCTGCCGTATTGATGCTGAAAAAGCCGTAATCTCACCCGTCGCGATATCCTACGCGTTCAAACTACTAGTCCAAGAACTCATGGCTCTCGGTATAGCACCGCGACTCAACCTAGAGGAGCGAGCCTAGCAATGTCGCTTGCAACACAGGAAGAGGCTCACAAGATTATTCAGAGCATCCGATTCACTCTACTCTCGCCATCAGAGCTAAGGAAACTATCAGCCGTCGAAGTCCAGGCAGCGGACACATACGACGAAGATGGGGTCCCGATTGTATCGGGATTGATGGACGGGAGATTAGGAACTCTCGAACCACGTCAAAAGTGCAAGACCTGCGGGAACACTGCTTCTGCATGTCCAGGTCACTTTGGTCACATAGAACTCTCCGAACCCGTGATCCACGTCAGTTTTGCAAAGCTAATTCACCGACTCCTTTCGATAACATGTCGGAACTGCGGCAGGATTCTTCTTAGCGAAGAGAAGATCGAGAAATTCAAGGTGCGTCACGCGGACCTCAAGCAGCGACTGAACACTGTGCCAGACGCTTTCATGGATGAGGTCATTAAGGATGCAAAGAAAGCGCAGCAGTGCCCGCATTGTGGACAGAAACAGTATCCCATTGAGCATGGAAAGCCAACAACCTTCCATGAAATTGTCGCCGAAGGTGGTGCGGTTCGCCTAACTCCAAGCACTGTCCGAGAGAGATTAGAGAGAATTCCGGAGGATGACCTGATTCTTCTGGGCATGGATCCGAAGGCGGCTCGACCCGAGTGGGCCATCTTGCAGGTTATGCCTGTTCCACCTGTTTCTGTGAGACCCTCTATAACCCTGGAGTCGGGAATTAGGTCTGAGGACGACCTAACTCACAAGCTTGTCGATATTATCCGCATTAATCAGAAGTTACGGGAGGCGTTGGAATCTGGCGTCCCAATCAACATCATCCAAGAACTTCACGAACTCCTTCAATATCACGTAACCACCTACTTCGATAACGAGGTCTCGGGGCTCCCTCCTGCAAGACATAGATCTGGCAGAGCGCTCAAGACACTCGTTCAGAGACTGAAAGGTAAGGAGGGAAGATTCCGAGGCAATCTATCGGGCAAGAGAGTCGACTTTTCTGCCCGAACAGTCGTATCTCCTGATCCGAACCTCGACATCAATGAAGTCGGCGTCCCTCTGGACGTTGCAAGCCGGCTCACAATTCCCGAAAAAACATCTGACTACAACCTAGAGGAAATGAAGAGACTCATCAGCAACGGTCCAGACGTCTATCCAGGCTCGCTCTACATTGTCCGTCCCGATGGGCGAAGAGTCCGACTTGAATTCGTAACCGACAGAAAGATTGTTGCCGAGGCTTTGCAACCAGGCTTCATCGTCGAGAGACACCTCAGAGACGGCGATATTGTCCTCTTTA
>CAYRXJ010000046.1:0-8585 GCA_964428235.1 uncultured Candidatus Bathyarchaeia archaeon
TTCTCCATGCCAGCCAGCGAGAGACCAGAAAATACCGGGGGATTGCGCTCAAAAAACCCGAGTGACACAAATATGCTTTTCGAGGTTTCGGGCTAGCGAAACATTGAACGAATATTGTTCGCGAGTGGTTGTTTGACAACGCCACGGTCAGTTATGATCCCGGTGACGAGCTCAGGTGGCGTGACGTCAAAGGCCGGGTTCAACGCGCGCACGTTGTTAGGAGCAAACCGCCTTCCTCCAATCAACAAGACCTCTTTTTGATCACGCTGCTCAATAACAACCCGTGAAACGTCCGTCGAGAGATCCAGTGTTGAGGCTGGCGCCGCCGCGTAGAATGGTATTCCATGGAACTTTGCGGCCAATGCGATCGGTAGGGTCCCGATCTTGTTTGTCACATGCCCAGTCCCGAGAATCCTATCGGCACCGACAACGATCTTGTCTACGACCCCTTGAGCCATCACTTGCGCGGCCGCGCTGTCACAGATGATCTCGACTGGAATTCGATCCCGCGCCAGCTCAAACGCGGTCAGTCTAGATCCTTGCAACAATGGCCTTGTCTCGGTCGCTATAACGGAGACCTCTTTCCCTGATTCGACAGCCGATCGAACAACGGCCAAAGCTGTACCGTACCCGGCTGTGGCCAGGGCCCCAGCGTTGCAGTGTGTGAGAACCGTATCCCCGTCCTCGATCAAAGGATTACCGAACTGTCCAATTTTGTGAGACGCTTCAAGCTCTTCGCGCAGTATTGCGTCAGCCTCTTTCCTCGCCGCTTCTGCGATTGATCCTGGAGATTTAGCTTGAGAGGACTTCTTGTAGACTCTTTCTACTGCCCAGGAGAGATTCACGGCTGTTGGTCTTGTCGAGACTAGTGAGTCCGCGGATTTTCGGAGTTGTGTTCTCGCCTTGCCTAGATCTTTTCCATGGATTTTTGTCGATGCTAATACAAGACCGTAGGCACCAACGACGCCGATCAGTGGAGCGCCTCGAACCTTCATAGAGCGTATCGCGTTACAAACCTGATCAACTGTACGTAGCCGGAGATAGACTAGTCTTCCGGGGAGCCTTGTTTGATCGATCGCCTCGAGCACATTGTTCCTCCACCTTACAGGCTCCAGAGAGTCACGTTTAGTCTTGGACATTTCTTGCAAGACTCGCATCTAGCTAGTCATTTGTCCGCATGCCTTTATAGACGCGTTCCCGCGCCTGTCGTCCAAACTTGGAAAAACAGGCGGATCATATGATGACAGTGGAACTTCTCCGGGCTTTCCTCTCGAAGAATAAGATCTACATGAAAGAACCGGAGAAACTCATGGAAATCCGAGAAAAAGCCTTCGGGACCCTCACTGGCGACAAACTGTTTCTGAGTCCATACGAAACCTTCTACCTTGTCGAGAAGAAAAGAGCACATGTAACAGACGAGAAGACTGGCAAGGAGAAGACGTTACAGAATCTTGTTACAAAATTGTCTGTTGGAAAACCGACAATCTGGACGAAGTATCTCGTCTACAGAGATCTTCGAGACAGGGGCTACCTAGTTAGAGAATCTGAGGGAGGATTTGATTTCGAGACTTTCGGGAAGGGAGCGACCAGGCGTCAAGTATCGATCGTGTTCGAGGGTGGAGAATCGACACTGGAGAGACTCGCTAGGTTTTCAGCCAAGGCAAACAAGGAAGGGAAGGATCTTGTTCTCGCGGTCATTGATAGAAGAACGGACATTGTGTATTATACCCTGAACACTGAACGGTTTGAAGGAAAGAACTAGTTCGCAGTCTCGGAGGCGCGAATAGATCATGTCAGAAGGACAGTTCGCGCTTCCACGTGGTATGAGAGACATTGATCCCGAGGAAATGTCGCGCAGGATCTGGCTTGCGGACAAGATCAGGCAGGTCATGTGGAATTACGGGTTCCAGATGCTCGAGCCTAGCCCGGTCGAGAATCTGGAGACTCTTGAGGCAAAGTCCGGTCCGACAATCAGAGACGAGATCTACTGGTTCAAAGACAAGGCCGAGAGAAACCTAGGCCTACGATTCGACCTTACTGTCGGCATGACACGGATGGTCGCGAGTCGTTTTGATCTTCCCGAGCCGATCAAGATCGCCTCTATTGGTGGAGTATGGAGATACGACGAGCCACAGTTTGCCAGATACCGGTATTTCACGCAGTGGGACGCGGAGATCTATGGAGTCGCCGACCCATCAGCGGACGCCGAGATAATCGCTCTCAGCTCGGACATTCTAGACTCTGTCGGACTCAAAGATCATGCTGTGAAGGTCAGCAACAGGAAACTTGTAGAAGGCTTCCTCCGGGGTCTCGGAAACCTGGCACAGGGCGAACTGGATAATCTGATCCGGATCGTTGACAAGATGGGCAAGATTGGATCCGAACAGGCCGAGAGAGAATTCGGCCGCGCCGGTTTATCCAAAGACAAGATCAAGAGAATTCTAGGGTTCGCGGACATAGGCGGAGACCCGGACAAGGCGTTCAAAGAACTCGAGGAAAAACTACCAAAAGGAGAGATGATCACTCAAGGCTTCAAGGAACTCACAGGGACCATTGAAAGAGTAGAGTCTCTCGGGAAGAAAGACAGGATCAAAATCGACCTCGGAATAGTCCGGGGAATAAGCTACTATGACGGGACCGTCTTTGAAGCGTATGACCAGGCGAGCGAGGATGTTGGCGCCGTCCTCGGCGGTGGACGATTCGACAAGCTCTGCAAGATCTACGGGAAAAGAGACATGCCTGCGACAGGGGTCGCTGGCGGGTTCGAGCGGCTCATGCTATCATTGGAACGGAAAGAACTCTATCCTGATATCAAGCAGAATCCGCAGGTCTTCGTGGTCACAGTTAACCAGACTGTCTGGAATGATGCAGTGAAGATTGTCCGCGAGCTCCGTAGCCAAGGAATCCGAGCAGATTACGATCTGAAACAAAGGGCTCTCGGAAAACAGCTCGAGTACTCGGACACACTGAAAACGAGAATATCGATAATCGTAGGGCCGAGAGAGATCAAAGAAGGAAGTGTACGACTAAAGGACATGAAGACGGGCGATGAAAGAAACGTCAGGATAACCTCTGCTGTTGATGAAATCCGAAAAATTCTCGGTTAAGAAAAGTTCTGGGAAAAAGATCCGGACAAGAACGCGTCAGCTTGGTATATTAGGGTCCAGCGATTAGGAAGGTTCCAGTAAACCGATGAGTCTTCCATCAAAATCTCGGAACTTGAGACGAAAACGTGTTCGAAGAGATACGAGAACAGTGACTATGACCAGACTGATTCACGTAGCTGTTGCAGCCGGCTAGCCCATTAATCCGGAGCTAGCTTGTACATCTCAGGCGGATTCTTCGGCAGAACATAGTGGATGTAGCCGTAGCCGTATTTTTCGTGGAACTTGTCGCTCTCGTGAACAGATTTCTTGTAGGCATCCTCGAACTCCTTCCAGTTCTGTTTTCGAATCGCATCGGTCAGGGGCTGAAAATGCGATTTGACAAAACCGTTCAGGTCCTCTGTGTATTTTGGTCTTAGTGTCGAGCCGATTCGGAATAGCGCGATGACCTGGTTGAGCTGGTATTGGGCCAGTTTCCAGTTGAGAGCCTTGGCCGCGTAGTACAACACGTGATAGCGTTCTCCGACCTCCTTCATGAGATGAGCCATTCCATGCTGCGCCTCGGCTAGTTGTTCGAGGCTCAACTCTCCGTGCTTTGTCTTGATCACAATCTTTTCTTCGGGCATTGTCGCGTTCGTGAAGTTTCCAGCAGATTTTCCTTTATAGATATGCGGTTAGTGATCTTGCGGCGGAGAGAACGATGTGGGTCGAGTTCAAGTGCCCAATGTGCGGGAAGGATCTAGAAGATGACAAAGAGATGGCGAATTTCATGATCTGTAAGGATCAATCTCATGGGGCCTTGCGATTCTTTACTGGGGATGGCTGTTTCTTCACAAGTAACGCGAAGGTTGCGGAGCAACTTGTGATGAAGGGGAAACGGGTCCACTTGATCGATCCGAAAGAATTCTTCGGAAACCAGACAATGAATCTCGAATAGAAATTCCTGAAAAACTAGGAATCATTAACTATCCAGTTGAATTGAACCTCGGGACCGGGCCCGTAGCTCAGCCTGGATAGAGCGGCAGATCATGCTCGGATGGCCGATCCCCCTATGCCGCTGGGCGGGACCAGCTGTAGGAGATCGAGAAATGAGTCTCCGGCTATAGGTCGAGGGTTCGAATCCCTCCGGGCCCGCCACCAAACTTGTAACTCAGGGAGCACTGGTGGAGTAAAATAACGCTGAAAAAAACCTGCCCCGTCTCAGAGCCTTACCGTTGCCCACCAGGAACTCGAGTCATAGACACGAGATAGATGAAACCTCTCCGCAGAAGAGCTTGGAAGACGCGGTTCTTTGCAACCAAATACTAGAGGCTGATCGAGCAATCAGAGCCGCTGCGATCGTTGAGGGCGACCAGGTATCGGGTTTCGCCTTAGCGGCCAATATCCCGAACCTTCTCGGAAGAGATGACGATTTTCGCGAGAAAATTGGATTCTGGGTCCGGCTTGTCACCGAGATCGCACGGAAAACCGAAAACCACTTTGGCAACCTTGACTCGATAGATTTCACATTCGAAACGCTGAAGCTGGTTACTTTTCCTCTCTCAAGCACCCGCTCCGTCGGGATATCTCTCGACAGGTCAGCAAACCCAGTATCTGTGATAGGAAAGGTAAGGTCGCGGTTGGACTCGAGCAACGGCCGACGCGATCATCACCAGAACTGACCAGAGTCAAATTCTAGTAGTCTGGGTTCTTACAGTTAGAGCCGCAACGGCCGGAGTTATGATCGGTCCGGGACAAGAACCACGACCGGGATTTCCCTAGTCGTCCGTTTCTTGTAGTCATTATAGGCTGGATACATCTTCGTAAGCAACGGCCACAGAACACTCGTTTCCTCATCAGTTGCTTTCTTTGCAACTACTCTCTGCTTCTTCTTTCTGATCTGTATCAAAGCATGAGGATCGCTTTTCAGATTCGACCACCACGAAGGCTCCTGGTCGCGACCCCCGTTCGATGCCACTATCGCAGTCCTTTCACCATCTCTCAAGTAGAGAAGTGGTGTTGTTCGTTTCTTGCCGCTCTTCCTGCCCACAGTTGTAAGGAGTAGAACGGGTGAGGACCACATGTTTCCCCCAACCCGACCGCGAGTCAACCGATAGAGAAAGACGTGCGTGCTCGTAAACAATCTCCGGCCACTCGGCATGATCGATTGGCCTTGAAGCTCGGGCTCTTAGGCATTCGTCATGACGCAAGGTTTGAAATCATGCGCGCTTTGCGAGTTCCTGAGAGGAGCTGCTAGATGCCCGACCCCTCTATCGAGGCTGTTAACCTCTCCAAGAACTACGGTTCCTTCGCGGCCCTGTCCAATCTGAACTTGAAGATCGAGGGCTCAAAGTGTGTGGGGTTCCTAGGACCGAACGGCGCTGGAAAGACTACTACTCTGAAGATCTTTACTGATATGATCAGAGCGTCTAGCGGAAAGGCGCTAATCAATGGAATCCCAGTTCACGAGAACAAAAAGAGCGCACTGTCCTCTGTTGGATCACTAATCGAAAGTCCCGAGATCTACCCATCACTCACCCCGCGTGAGGCTCTCTCAATGGTTGCTGAACTCAGAGGAATCCCACGATCTGACCGGAAGAAGAGAATCGAGGCAGTAGTTGCAGAGGTGAAAATGGAGGAATGGCTTGACAAGAAGGTCGGAAAATTCTCCAAGGGCATGAAACAACGAATCAACATCTCAGCAGCATTGCTTTCCGAGCCGGAGATCCTCCTCCTCGACGAGCCAAGCACCGGACTCGATCCCAGGGGTATGGCAGAGGTTCGAGAGATCGTAAAATCATTGAAGCAGAAGAACCGGTTGATCTTCATGAGTTCACACCTCCTGCCCGAGGTCTCCGACATATGTGACGAGGTGGCAATGATAGATCACGGGAAACTTCTAGTCTATGACAAACTTGGCAACGTAGTCTCGCGGTTTTCCGGAGATAAGACCGGGACGATGATCATTGATGTAGCACTCTCGAGAGCAATAGATGATCAAACCGTGAAGGGAAGTATAGCCTCGCTGGCCGGAGTCACGTCGGCCGAAAAACTGGAGGGAAACACACTTCGCCTACGATTTTCCGGCGACCAAGAAGGCCAAGAGAGACTCCTCTCAGACCTAGTCTCAATGAGAATAGGTCTCATCAGCTTCCACCCCTCCTCGTCAGCGCTCGAAGAAACCTATCTCAACCTGATCAAAGCAACATTGTGAGATTGCAATGAGCAAGACAAAGGAAAGAACTGATCGATCCGAGACTACGGACCTTCCGACTAGCATCACCCAAGTCGGCACAATCGCGAAGTACGAATTGCGCAACTACTTTCGTTCACGTAGATTCTTTGTGCTCCTGATAATCGGGGCTTTTATCAGCGGACTCCTCACGTTCATTGTAGCGTATTACGGAGTTCACAAATTCTCCAATTCAGCACTAGACTTCTACTCGTTCTGGTGGGGCAACTCCATCACATTCGTCGTCATACTGTCAGGAATATTTTTTGGCGGGGACGCGATTAGCGGCGAGTTCCAAAACAAGACCGGCTACTTCCTCGTCGGCAACCCCCTCCGCCGATCCTCGATCTACGTGGGAAAGTGGATCGGTGCACTGATCGCATCATTGATGATATTCACGATCTACCTCGCAATCACCGTTGCGAACGGCGTCTATTACTACGGGACCACCCTGCCGGTCGAGTTCGGCGAGTCGCTGCTCTTCTCAATGCTCTATCTGATCGCCGTCTTAGGGGTCACATTCTTCTTCAGTTCTCTCTTCAAAACCAGTTCTATGTCGAACCTAGTGACCGCTATCCTTTTCCTGTTCGCCTTTTCTCTAATCCAACTCATAATAGCGGGCCTTGCTCAGATAGAACCCTGGTTCATCATAACCTACGGGTCCGGCATAATCGGCAACATATTCACGGTCCCGTATCCTATGACCCAAGGGAACTTCTTCGTTGTAGGAATAGCGGAAGGCATCACGATTATGTTAGGATACTTTGTCATAACAGCGGTCCTCGGACTACTCTTGTTTGAGAGGAAAGAGTTCACCTAGTCAACAAATAGTCGGTTCCCCGACGTAAACCCGGAACTGATCCTGTTTGAAAGACAATACGTCAAAAGTCAAGTTCTCCGAGAAAGAAGTGCAGTTTCTAGAACAAAACGAGCTTTGCCGGTTCGCCACCGCATCCAAAAAAGGCGAACCACACATTGTGCCAGTCTCCTATGTCTTCCACGAAGGCTTCCCGTATATTGTAACTGACTACAAAACACGGAAACTGAGAAATCTCAGAGAAAATCCTCACGCCGCAATTCTGATCGACACGGCAGGAACCCAAAAACTCCTTTTGATCAGCGGCCCAATAGATCTAATCGAAAAAGGCGAAGAGTACCGGAAGATCTACAACATCTTCCACGACAAACTGTCATGGGTTAAACGCGACCCGTGGAAGGAAGGCGAAGCGCCATTCGTCAAGATCCATCCTGCGTTCAAGACGGGATGGGGACTCAAGGGATCAAAGTAGTCTCCTCCTCCAAGAATTCTCTCAGTAAACAGATCTGGCTAGCAGAACTGCTAGTGAGTTATGGTTACATGACTCTTTAATAGCGCTGGAAAGGCCAACTGGAAATTAGAGCTGAAAGAGAAAGATGGCAGATTTCTGTTCCAGATGCGGTAAGACCCTAAGCCTCATCGATCCCTTGCTCGAACTCAAAGGATTGCGATTCTGCGAGGACTGCTACCCAGACGTCAAGCGAGAACACGCTGCAACAAGCATTTCGGAGAAGATGGACAGGAAGAACCGGGTAGCGTTCGCTGACGACGAGAGCGACGAGAATCTTCGGGGATCTATAATCAAAGGCAAACAAGCACTCGCCGCGAAGGAAAACGAGTTCAAGTGGGACAACCCATCGCTCTCTCTGATTGCCAGTGCGTTGAGAATCCTGGGAGACCAGAACAAGATCATCATGAAGCAGAACGAGCTCATTCTCAGAGAGCTTGAGAGCAGGGCTACCGCCCCAAGAACAAAGTAAACCCTGATTTTTCGGAGATTGGTCCCGGGGACCGGACTCTCACAGGGAACGTCCTGTTTTGAACCGGCGACACTCCGGTGTCTACTTGTTAGCCTAGAAGGCTGACGTGGATGCACACTGGGTGCACACCTACAGCGTCTTCGTCGCCCGCTAATCTAGGGGGCGGCTCGGAAGCTCTTCCAGGCTGAGCTACCCCGGGACACGAAACAAGACGCGACTGTTTCGTCTAGTTAAGATTTCTCAGAATCAGCCTGATGATTTTCTCTAATCCATTTCGCTAGATCCCGGAGACCAACATTTGAGGTCACATCGATAACTGGGACCTCGATGTTTCCGACACGCACGAAATTGTTGTATTTCGCCATGGGCGCGTGAGAAATGTTGGACGCGTAAATTCTACCCTTGACATACTCTTCGGGCAGAGCCTCTGGCTCAACAAAATCTGCGAGGAAGACGACTCCTTCGGCCCAGTA
>CAYRXJ010000046.1:8685-10625 GCA_964428235.1 uncultured Candidatus Bathyarchaeia archaeon
CCCGAGACACCCATGTTCGAAATAGGCGAACCTCAACGATAGTTAGGCACGTTTCAGATGTCGTTCCGGAAAGGGTTGGCGATTTTCGCCGTTGGCACCTGTCCACAGCAGAACCCGGTCACCAGCTCGCAATGAGATATGTTGAACTCACAGGAATCGTAACACCACACACTCACGATGTTGAAGAGACAGTATTCTACATTGAGGGTAAAGGCTCAGCGATAGTCGGCGAGAAAGAGATCAAGGTCAAACCTGGAACTATGATCGTGATCCCTCCGGGGGTTGTTCACAGCTCGATCCGGGAGGGGTTCGAACCGCTAAGATATCTGGCAATTTTCGTCGGAAATCCTGACCTCTGAGAGAGTAGGAGAAAATAGAGTGAGTTGAAAGAAACAGGAAAACTTGAGATTTCGCAGGCCAAACTCGAGTCTCCCAAGGGGCATTTCGGAGTTGTATACGCATCACTCCCCGATTCCGCCAACGAAAGCTGCGTAATCGTCGCTCATGGTGCAGGGGGTCCGATGTATTCCCCGTTCATCACATTCTTTCACCGAAGCCTTGCAGAGAGAGGCTACCTGACAATAAAATTCAACTTCCCCTACATGGAAGCCCGAAGAAAAATCCCGGACAAGAGAGAAGTTCTAGAAGAAAGCTATCGACAAGTGATTGCGGACGCTAGAAAAAAACATCATCCAAAGCATATCTTTGTAGGAGGAAAATCCATGGGAGGCCGTATTGCTTCCCAAGTCGTCGCATTAGGAGAGGAAGTTGACGGTTTGTTCTTTCTCGGATATCCTCTTCATCGCCCAGGCAGTTCAGACATGCTCAGGGACGAACATCTCTACAAGATCGAGAGACCAATGCTGTTCCTCTCAGGAACAAGAGACACTTTCGCAAAGAAACCGTTACTTGAGGAAGTCGTGACAAGACTTGGCGATAAAGCTGAGATTCACTGGATAGAAGACGGAGATCACAGCTTCAATACCGCCAAAGGAAAAGAGGCGCTCGCGAAGACATACGACGAGGCTCTGGACACTCTTGATTCATGGCTGAAAGCTCACACTCGCTAGTTTGTTACGGAGTCCCGGTATTCTCCGGTGTATAGTTTAAATCGCTGATAGAGGCCCTCTCACAATAGCCATGTGCGACACCTGTGGCTGTTCTGCCGAGCAGGACGAGAAGCACGAAGAGGAAGCCTAGCCCTCAACCTGCCGGGGCGTAAGTTTCCCAAATATCCATAGAAGGGGCTCCAACCAAGCCTTTTCCGTTTTTCAACTCTCGTAGCGAAGGCTCTGTTGGGTGGCTCTAGAAGATCTTCGGGAATCCGAAGAGCGCCCCAACCAGCACGGCGCCGAGTATGAACGTCAACACAATGACAACGACAATCGCCATTATTCCCACCCCGATCGCTGCCAACCATCCCGTCTTGAAGTAGTGTTTCACCAATAAGAGAAAGATCAGTACTCCTAGAAGTACGCCTATCAGGCCGAGAAACGCGATGACAGCGCCCACCAGAAAAGTTCCTGTTCCGGCAACGGCGATCGCCTCACCGAATGTGACCTTCCGGCCGACGACTCTCTCTCCCGCGAGCCAGAGGATGAACCCCACGATCAAGAGGTAGACGATGAATAGAATGATGAACGAGACGAGCGTAGTCCCGAGTCCTATTGTTGGAAGGGACGTTGGCGGGGCCATGGCGGACTTCTGTCGACTCCCTACTAGAATATTCCAGTTATCCTTGTCGAAACTAGGTCAAGTATTTGGTGGTAATTGGCCCGCTTATCGTGGCAGGCATCGGGGAAGGTTTAAGCTTGCAGGCTTTTCCGAGATTGTTTTGCCCAGGATAGTATACCGGGCTCGCGCCCAATTCCTACCATCCAGGAATGCGTCGAGGTAGTATAGCCCGGTCCGCGGCTTGCGGGAGCCGGCCGAGAGTATGC
>CAYRXJ010000047.1:0-7171 GCA_964428235.1 uncultured Candidatus Bathyarchaeia archaeon
CCTGGACTACTCGTGCGTTGCATCGGAAGACTGACCAAGGAGAAAATCGGAGTTCTCAAGGATTCAACTAAGATTGTAGAAGCCGCACTTGACCCCTCCAACTACCAACAATACTTTGCAGCTGTAATCGAAAACAAGTTTGCGTCGGATGGTACGACAAAGACGGTTCGAGAAGTTGCCTCCGAGGCATTGGGAATTCCAAGGTCTGAAGTTAGTGTCGATATTTTTGAGAATAGAGTAACCGGCGTCAAGGGAGATCAGCGATGTTACGGACGACTCGCTGGAGTGAAATTAGCAGAAGAGAGTCGAGAAACTTATGGCTGGCTCCCAGACAAACAGAGGGAGCTTCAATCGAAAATCGTCGAAAGGTTCCCGGACATCACGCGAGTCGCGTTAATGGTCAAGGAACGCAGAGGAATCGGTTCACTTTCGATCATCATCAGAGCGGTATCAACTAGAGACTTCATGACTGCTTCAGTATCACCGGTACCGTGGAAGCTTCTCAAGGACGTGAGTCAAGCGGTCCTGGAGCAGGATAAGGTCAGCAGGGTCTACTACGACATAACATCGAAACCACCCGCGACAATCGAGTTCGAATAAGCAATGACGACGATACCTGTAGTATACGTTCGGGGCCAATACAATCACCTCATCAGCCGAAATCTCAAGGAGCTTGGCGTAGAATCAAAACTTCTCACCCCTTCTATGGCACTTGAGACTATTGAAACCATGAAACCGGACGCCCTCGTGATGGGAGGGGGCCCACAAAGCGTGCGTTCGTTCGACAACCTAAGCGGCGAGCTTGCGGACGCGGCAAGGTTGATTCGGCAAGTCAATCTTCCTATGCTTTGTATCTGCGTTACTCATCAGCTTCTCGCAACAGCCCTTGGGGGAGCAACGGAATCCGCAAAGATACCTGAATTTGGACCAGTCGAGATTTCTGTTCTCGAAGAGGACTCGATCTTGAAAGGATTGGGCCCGACATTCACGGCATGGGAATCTCATAACGATGAAGTTGTCAAGACTCCAGATAGCTTTCGTATCTTAGCAAGATCGAACAACTGTTCTGTCGAGGCAATGCAGCATGAGAAACGTGACGTATTCGGTGTTCAATTCCATCCAGAGGTATCTCATACCTCGAAAGGCGTAGACTTGTTCAAGAACTTCCTACGAGTCGTGAAGAGCTAGGGCCCATATCAACAATCGATTCCCTCTCAATTAGAGACGCTCGTATCTTCTTCGCAAGATCTTCGGCATTCACTGCGAAGAGGATGGGCCATCCATCGGGAGCATTTGCGATGGCATGTACGATGATCCCTTCGTCTTGAATCATCTTCATCTCGTCGGAGGCGTTCTTGAAATTGGCTTCGGGCAATAGCAGGTCGGTTACCTTGATCTTTTCAGCTTTGAGGATTCCTACGAGTTTTCCTGCTTCGCGGCCTCTGCCTCCGAGTCCTCCGACTGGACCAATGTCCATTTTCAGCCCAATCGTTCCCGTCATGACTCGGGACTGCGAAATGGGGATCCCAGAGAGCTCGGAAATCAAGGCATTCAACATTGCATAGCCAGCGCTGGGACCCGATACTCCTTGTCCAGGTGCACCTTCAAGAATCGATCTGATCTGGAAGGCCACGTGAAATCGAGAGAGGTTCGCGCGAGCCTTCAGCCACAACCAGGATCTAACGGCTTCGACCGCGTTTGTAGCGCTCTGGATGACAGAGTCGTCTGGGACGAAAGTTTGTCCCATCATCATTGAGCTTGCTTGGCCAGTCACTGATACATGTCGTTCTCCCTGATTTATGGGCCTAACCGTGCACTGAATGGTCAAGATTCCACCGCTTCCCCGATCGCTCGTGTATAGTCCATAGGCCACTCCTGGAATCGCTTGGGATAGTATCAGTGCTTCCGCAATCTCTCGATGTTCCTTATCCTCTAGGGACTCGAGGCTTGAGATTGCGCGTTGGAAGTGGAAGAGCCTGATCTTGTAGTTCTCTTGGTTTACTTGGTCAGGGGTAAGACTGCTAGCTTCGTTCTTGTAGATTGCCAGGAGTTGATCGAGTCTTTCTAAGTCATCTTGGTATTTCAGCGTCACAGCTTGAAGCGAGGCTTCGTTTCCTTTTGCCTGAGTGACTTCTCGTGCGGCAGCCACTTCTGACGCCCACATACGGTGCGCCTCCGATACTGTCTCGGCTGCCCCCCTGGGGCTGAGAATTCTTTGTCGTCTGAACATCTTCGTTATCTTGGAAGCATCGACTTCTGGGTGAAGGTATCTGCTGAATTTCTTGAGGTGGATCCCAACTACCTCATTCCATTCGGTGTCGTTTTGAGGTGGATGTACGTAGTAGATGTTAGGTTCGAATCGGTCTCTTGTTGCCTGATCGATTAGTTGTTCTTTGTTTGATGTAGCTATGACCACGACACGATCCTCTGGCCGGAGCTCGCTCAATTCTGCCTTTACTTGCGCGAGTATCTTGTTGCTGGAAGGATCGCCGCCCCAAAATATTGCATCTGCTTCATCCAAAAGCAGAATGCATGGGCTCTTTTGACGAACAAGCGCGAAGAGATCTTTGACTCTCTTTTCGGGGTCACCCATGTAGTTGGCCCCGCTCATGAGCTCTCCCCCTCGAACTTTGATGAATCCGACGTTGTTTTCGGCAGCGGCCACCATGGCTAGAAGGGTCTTGCCTGTTCCGGGGGGGCCCAGTAGGAAGAATCGTGGGTTAGATTGATGACCTAACTCTGCCATTGAAGGATTGAAAGCCAACGCGATGTGATTTAGGACCTTGTTCTTGACGTCATGCAGCCCACCGACATCTTCCCTGTTCACCTTAGGCCTGCTTACGTAGACGGCGTCTGTTACCTCTTGGGATTTTTCTTGTTCCGAATAGAGTTTGATGTTTCTCGCTGCGACGACAAAGTCGTCTATCTTTACTGATATCTTGGGCCTCTCAATATTTGTATAGAGGTTTCGCGTGTCTCTGAACTTCTCGCGTAGGGGTGCTTCCTTTGATTTTCTCACTTCTCGGAAGATTTCCTGGATGTCGCTTGGCGTGAGGGAGGCTCTTCGCCTCATGGTGACTTCTCTCTCCATCAAATCTAGGAGATCTTCGGCTTTCAGGCCGGTCCACGCCTCTCTTTTGATCGAATCTTCGACTACGGCGAGAAGCATTTCTCGAGTCACTCCATCGTTCAGGCTGACTTTTGTCAGTCGCCTTCGAATGTCTTCCCGAATCTTCTCGTAAGCGTTTGTGGCTACTATTACGAGGGTTCGGGTTTTTCCGCTGACTATCTTATCGAGCCATCTGTTAAGCTCATCTTGCAAGCGTGTATCTTCGATCTCGGCTCCAGTTTCACCCCTGACTTTTCGGCCGAAGCCCTGGAACTCGTCAATGTAGACAACTGAAGGAACGGAGCTTGCATAATCCAAGAATCGACCTAACTGTCGAGTGCTCTTGCCGTAGAACTCGGAGTAGACATCGGACCCTTTCAAAATTACTGGTGTCACCAAGACCCCGCTTCGGTATCCCTCGAGAAGCATTTGCCGTAGGGACACCATTGTCAGGAATGTCTTTCCTGTTCCGCTGTCACCCGCCAGACAGATTGCTTTGGGAAGTTCTTCACGACCGAAGTATTTTGCTAGCATTGGATGTCGTAGAACGTGTAGTCTGAAGGAATCCATCAACGTGTTGAATTCCTTGTCTCGTCCGATGAGACTTGCCGGTGAGAACTTGTCTGGCGGGTATTCTCTGTCGAGTCGTTCTTGGATTTTTCGGAATCTTCGAGGAGATACTCTGGCCTTGCTCCATCTGGCGTAGGATTTGTCTACCGACTTAAGTGGAACTACAAAGAGGCGTCTGAGCCAGGGCTGTCTATCCCACCAAGGCCTTACGGATCCGAAGAGAAATTCTGATAGTTGGTCGTCGTTTGATGCAACTCTTCTTTTCGTGGGCACTTTTTGATTAGTCCTCCATCATGGGTTTTAGGTCAAAGATTCGATCGAGCCCTTCCCTAGCGAGATAGACTAGAGTTCCTAGAGCGGCGACGAAGAATATTGAGAAGAAGTCTACCAAAGATATCAGGTTCAGGTTGACAAAGAAAAGGTACTGAGCTATCAACAGGACTAGTACCTCCCCAATCATGATTGCTAGGCTGATGGCGAATCCCGCGATGAGTGTCCGGAAGGCGACTTCGGTCCATAGGTAGGCTTTGTTTCCACGGTCTAGAGGTGGAAGATGCCCCTCTATTCTTCGGCGATCGTCTTCGAATTTTATCCATCGATAACCAACGAATGCGAATTGGGCGGTGAGGAGGCCGTAGAGTATCTTGATCCAGAGAGGAAATGCGCCACCGAACTGAGAGACCCAGTCATAGAATGATGACCAGCCTAGTGGCATACTTGGACCGGTCGAGGGTGCCGTCTGGAATGACGCGAAGATTGTGAGGTTCAGATCTCCTCCGGATACGAAGTAGGATGTGTATTGGGTTTGAGAACCTGACGAAGGGTCGCGAATGAGTATGTTAGTGGTGTATGGAGATTGATAGGATAACAGAAGGTCAACTGTGTACAATTGGGTCGAGTTTGTGGTCAGCGTGAAGTTCTTGGCTGGATAGGCGTTGTTGGATAGTCTTGCTGCGGTAAGGTTTCCACGGACAACTACGGACTTTATCGCTGACTGATCGGCGCTTACCACGAGACTATTGCCCGAGTAGAGGTTGATGTTCTCTTCGGGATTCATAGTCGCAGAGTGGACTGGCAGAACCGAGATAGCTAGGGCTGGGAACATGAAGACGGCTATTATGCCAGTCAGTCTCTTCAACAATTCACTCTCTAAAGTTCCAACTATGGCTCATCGCGCGACCATAGAATCGCGTTCCGCATCGTCGGGGGCGTTCTGGGAATAGACTAATCGTGCGTTACTCCGCGAGAAACCGAATGGTTACAGGTCCATTGGTTTTTTAACCGGGCGGCGAGAGCGAACCACCCAGCCAAGAGAAGAGCGGGATTGACAGAACAATACCACAGGTTGTTCCTGCGTTGGGAAATTGTCCGTGGTTGGATACCGGCAATAATCTTCGCTCTTGTCTGTCTCGGCCTAGAGTTTCTCTTCTTCTATAACGCGTTGAATGCGGGCTTTGTTGACGAGTCGATAGGGGTCCCTCTCGGATCTCTAACAGTTCCAGTCTCGATTGCGCTCTCACTCGCTCTAGGTAACGCTCTGCTCGTGTTGGTCCTCTGGATGAACGTGTTTGAAGGAACAGCCTATGTCAAGACTGGGCCTGACCGGCAAGTCCGTAGGTTACTCTATCCGATAAGGATGATCAGAACGGCTTCTCTTCTTTTGGTCCCGTTTACGATTCTGCTTTTTGCACCCTATATCATTGAGGCGAACTGGTTCGTGAACTGGGTTGCATCGATTCAACAGTTCAGGGCCTCAGCGGAGTCATTCTACACCTGGGCGTTTTCGGTATCCCAGATTGACGGTGCGACAAGATTCATCATTTCTCAGTTGGTTGCAGCCCTAGGCGCTTTAACGATCGCCGGGTTGCAACTGTGGCGGGTAAAGGGAACGCGTAACCTCGTAAGAGCCCTTCGACGCCGCAAATAGAACACGGTCAGTCGAGTTGATAGTGATATGGACAATCCCCATATCGCGACGTTAATAATTCGGCTTGCACATTACGCAGTGTGCTTTGGCTACGGGGAAGGTTTTCTGGAGCGGCTTGTGGATTTACTCATTGGCCACAGGCCTCGCGAGCATGATATTCATGGCGTGGGCTTTCTACGTTGAGACGACTGGCCGCGGAGCCTTGTTCATAGAACCAAACAGGATCCTCGCGGCGGGCGAGCTCGCCACGGTTGCAACTGGGATGGTTGCCTTCTTCATCCTATTCCTTCGTAGTCTCAACCGGTCCGACTGAATTCCCGGAAACAAATTTCGCTCCAAGAATGTCGATGAGTGCGACACTCATTCTTCTCGAGTATTTCTTCGGCAGGCTAGCTATCAAGCTGCCGTCATCCTGCAAGAGATAGAGACGATTCCGTGCCAATCTAACTTCGGACAAATTTTTGTAATCGATCCCAATGTCGTTCTTCCCGATAGAGGTCATGCCCGTTTGGCTTGCAATTGCATTTCGTGTTCGTTGGGTGAAAAACTCTTGAAGCGAAAACCCCGTGATTCCGCCCATCAGGGCCCCGATAACCCCGAGAAGCTCGAGCCCAACGACCGCGAGAACTAACGCGAGTACGACGGTCACCATAACCGAGCTAAGCCGTTTGAATACGAGTCGGGACCGGAGGAATACGATCTGGTAAATGCTCGCTCGCATCACTGCCCTGCTAACGATTAGTCTGATTTCCGAAGGACCAGGTTGGACCTCAACTCCTGTTGTCGACCTAGTTATCAGTCCTAGCAGAATGTTCAACAATGATATCGGGAAACCGAATAGTAGTCCCAGGGGATTGTAAAATGCGAACAGAATGGCAAGAGCTAGAAAGGTGAATCCGGCAGCAAGAATATTCTTTCGCATAGTAATTAGCTGTCGGGCCCTGCGCCTCTTTTTAGCACCCGTGTCCACTCAACTCGTTATAAGGGAACGATTCTGTTCGGTGCCCAGGGCCGGTAGTCGAGCCAGGACCAAGACGGCGGCCTGCGGAGCCGCAAATCGTGGGTTCGAATCCCACCCGGCCCGCTTTTGCCAAGGCAATTGCTCGTGGGGGACTAAGTAACAAATGGAACTTATTGAGCGAGCCTCAAATTTCTTCAGAGTGCACAACAGAGGGTTTTGGCAACGACCAAGCTCCCAATCACAACCAGAATCGGCGTGAGAAGGATTGTGATAGAGGTAAACCGGGACTTGACTGTTGACCAGATTGCGATGCTTGACGAGACCTTGAAGAAGCTGGGTTTGTCTAAGGCCACTAGGGTTACTCTGCACGATCAGCAACCGCGTCGCGTACGTCCTTCTAGAGCCATGATTCCAAAGGCTCAAGAGGGAACCCTTCCGGCCAACGATCCTCCTGAAGCAAAGCCACCTAGTCCCTGAATTTTCATAGCTTCATGATTTTTCCCTCGAATTAACCGAAAACTGATATGTTCTCTTCCGTTTTCTGCTTTTCCCTATAGTTATTGCAACTTAATTGTTGTGCGCGCCAATATAAAGACAGTGCCCC
>CAYRXJ010000047.1:7181-10537 GCA_964428235.1 uncultured Candidatus Bathyarchaeia archaeon
TGCACGATCAGCAACCGCGTCGCGTACGTCCTCCTAGAACCGTGATTCCAAGGGCTCAAGCGGGATCCCTTCCGGCCAAGAATCCGCCTGAGGCGAAGCCGCCTAGTCCCTGAATTTGACAGCTCCATGATTTTTCCCTCGAATTATCCGAAAACTGTTATATTCGCTTCCATGTTCTGTTTTTCCTCATAGTTATTGAGCATGAATAGTGGTGCCCGCCATAATAATGAAAGGGCCGACAAGCCCAAAACAGCGGAGTTTAGGGAAATTCAAAGGGACACAAATCGAAAATTCATGCAAACGATCGGGGAAGACATGTTCAGACAGCTAGAAAACTTGGCCGAAGAAAAGGGGGTCCGCGTTCAGACTCTTCTTCGAGCCGTGATAATACCCGAGTGGGTAAAACGCTACGAAGTAGCGAGGTCCGGCGCGGCCAGAACTCAGGCGGGCTCGAATCGCATTTAGACAGTACGTGTTCAGGCGGTCTGGATTTGAGAACTGGCTACAGTCCTTCCGGTGGAGGTCTTTTCCATCATAATAGCGTCTTCTCCATCGGTGTAATATCCTTCTGAGGTTCCAGAGGGCTTGTAACCCATTTTCGAATAAAGTCTGATTGCCGCGTAGTTGCTTTGGCGTACTTCAAGTTGTAAAGATCTATCGCTGGCGTGACGCTTTTCGAGTTCCAGCAGTAGCGTTTCTCCGAGACCTTTTCTTCGATGTTCGGGCAGAATTGCGATCGAGATGAGATGGTCGTGATCTTCCCACCGATCAATGACCCCATACCCTGCGATCTCGCTGCCCACAGTAACGACCAAGAATGTGTTTGGGTTATCTCTGGCGAGTTGAGAAAGGAAGTATGGCGGGTAGGGATCCTTGAAGCTTGCCTGTTCGATCGTCGAGATTCGCTCGATGTCCTCCTGCTTTACGGTCCTGATCTCAGCTTTCGTGATCGCTAGCAATTCTTTCTCATCTTTGAGATGATTTCACTGCTGCCATGAGTGCAGTCGCAACGTTCTCTCTACCCATCGCGATAATATATGGTCCAAGTCGGGGACCGGATTCCCCTCCAATCAAGATCTTGTAGAGAGTCTTGAAGAATGCTCCAGTTTGAAGCTCGTGTTTCTTTGCTATTGTGAAGACCACATTCTGTAGGTAGTTCTCGTCACTACTAGCATTGATAATCCCGGCAAGCTCTAACACTGCTTCTCTTTCCTCGCCTTGAAGATCAATTTCTCTCGTTGATATTGCATCAATGTCTTCCGCCCAATTTCTTGCTCGGTTGACTCGGGCAACAAAATCGGTATTATTTGCTTCCACTTTGTAACCGTAGCTCGAAAGCTTTTCCCTTACGAACTCGACATCTTTGCCCTTAGGAGCAACCTTGACCAGGTAAACTAGCAGGTTATGCGGGATGTGGACGGAAGGCGAAGATGGAGGTTTGAGATTCCAACAATACTCATAGAGCCCCCGCGACCTAGCGAGTTCCTTGTGATCCCGGACTTGCTTTCGTCCGAAATAGATGTCCTCTAGCTCGTCCATCTCGGCAACATAAGTCGGTATATCCTTGACCCAGATGTGCCGAGAGCCGACGCTTCTTTTGAACATCAAGAGCAGCAGCGTCTGAGGTGAACTGTACTTCAGCCAGAGTTGGGGAGCGATCACATTCCCTACTGACTTCGAAATCTTGACTCCGGTCTTGTCGATGAAATGTTCGTATCTGGTGTGATAAGGAGGAGGCTCATCAAGAATTTGCTCCATTACTCGATCATTAGCCTTAACCGATTCTATCAGGTCTTTTCCGTACCCTTCATAATTGATTTTGAGGGCGGACCATCGAGCGGCAAACTCGACCTTCCAGCTTAGTTTGCCATTGCCAGTTCTAACATCGACTTCTCCCTCGTACCCACACCCTACGAGTGTTTCGGCCTTCAACTTCATTCCTTCACAAACGAACCTTACCACATGGCGGGAAGGAATGTATTCAATTGCTTTCGTAGTGTATATTCGACCGCAGCTCTTGCAGACCGGAAAATACGGAAGTGCCTCTGTGTACTTCTCTTGGCCTATCGCTTCCTTGATGATCTGACCGGCTAGCGTAGCATTTCTCAGAATCTTGTCTATCTGGCTATTGAACAGGCCTTCCTTGTAGGCCTGTGTTCCAGAGACTGCACGATAGGATATGCCGGTTTTGTCCAGAGAATCAAGAACCAGCGAACTCATGTGTTGTCCATAGCTTTCATGGCAACCGAATGGGTCAGGAACACTCGAGACTGGAAACCCAAGAAATTTTGAGAGTGACTTTGGAAATCCCATGGGGACTTTCCTCAGACCATCTTTGTCATCAGAGAAAGCGATCAGTTCCGCCGAAACTCCCATGTTTTCCAGTGCCATTCTGACCCCGTGGGCTCTGGCGAAGTCCCCATAATTTCCGATATGCGGGATCCCAGATGCGCCAAGTCCGCTCTCCACTCGAAGGGACTTTGTTTCGCGCCCAAGCTTTCGCTCTCGCTCGACGATTTCCATGGCGACCTTGTCGAGCCATGTCCCTTTGCCAATGATCTGTGGCAGTGCTATGACCAAGTGATCGATTGTCCGCTAGGCTTGGTCTTGTTCATAAATGCTGACGAGAAGTGAACGAGTCCGTCGACAACACGTCCAAGTCCCGTGAGCATATTAGGGTCGATCTATTACAAAACGGCCAAGTGTTCTTGCAGTTGAACTATAGAAGACTCGGTTCTGCTGGTCTCAAATTGAGCGAGTTGTCGTTGGGTTCATGGGTCACTTATGGTGGACAAGTTGGGGAAGAAGTTGCTGTCAAATGCATGTCAGTCGCATACGACAAGGGTGTCAATTTCTTCGACAGCGCTGAAGCATACGCGGACGGTAAAGCAGAGATAGTCATGGGGAACGTGTTCAAGAAACTGGGCTGGAAGAGAGAAGACATTGTGGTTTCTAGTAAGGTCTTCTGGGGCGGGGATGGCCCAAACGACAAAGGATTATCTCGTAAACATGTTTTCGAGGCCTGCCAAAAATCTCTCAAGCGCCTTCAGCTCGACTATCTAGATTTGTTCTTCTGTCACCGCCCTGATCCCAACACGCCCATCGAGGAGACTGTGCGAGCAATGGACAATCTCATTCGTCAGGGAAAGATACTGTACTGGGGAACCTCTGAATGGAGCGCGGCAGACATAATGCGAGCTCACGCAATTGCGCGAGAATTAGGGCTAACGCCTCCCCAAATGGAGCAACCGCAATACAACATGTTACATCGCGAACGAGTTGAGGACGAGTATCAACCCCTATATCGCGAGATAGGTCTTGGAACTACGATTTGGAGTCCTTTGGCATCAGGCCTT
>CAYRXJ010000048.1:0-10136 GCA_964428235.1 uncultured Candidatus Bathyarchaeia archaeon
CGGACTGATCTACACCAACTACAACTATGTTGGGGCGCTCCCAGGATCATACACAGTCAGTGCACCAGGGACCATATCGCTGACAGTGCCGATTGCTTCCGTCGGGAATCCAGGCAAAGGAGCAATCTTCACTAACGTTGCAGCGACAACAGCTCAGGTCTACGGCGCCTACGATGGCACGACCGGACAATACTTTGGGTTGCAACTCCTGAACAATCCAGATACCGTATATGCAACACTTCCCTACGTTCTCGGGTCCCCGCTTTTACCGAACGGCTACGTTCAAGTGGCAATCTTGCCAGCATCCCAGTCGCCTAGCGGTACGACACAATGGACCCCAGCGAGTCTTGTCAACTATCCAGCCACTAACAACTGGCAGGCATCCTCAAGTCTCGCTAACCTGCCTGCCGGAGCCTATACGGTCTATGGTAGGCAGTTCAACAACTTCACGGGATCAGCGGGCTCATCGACACAGACAAGTTTCAGCTACACACCAACCGTCTCGCTGAGTCTGGGCCCGTCCTCCGGAGCTGTGATGAAAGGACGATCAATATCGACAGTCGCAACTATCACCGGCGGCATACAGACAGTCTACCTAACCGCAAGCACTCTGCCTCGAGGAGTCTCAATAAGTTGGGGAGCAAACCCAGTAACGAATTCCATCCCGGGAGTGCCTGACACTGTCACGTTCTATACTTCCCACACAGCGGCTAGAGGGACGTTCAACATCATAATTACAGCGATAGGGGCGGACGGAAACTCGGCCACGGCAACCTACTCCCTAGCGATTACGTAATTCCCAGAATTGTGAAGGAGCTCTGGAGTGAATCCCTGACAAGAGGAGGGAATTACTGCCCCGCTTATCATTTTTTGAGTTAAGCCTGAGTGCTAGTAGTTGTTTTGTGGAAGATGTGGTGGAATCCAATCGCGATTAGGGTTAGGGTTCCTGCGATAAGGAAGATGTAGAATCCTGTCTGGAATCCCCATGTTAGGGTGAATCCGATTATCGTTTCCTGTCCGAATGGACCGCTTAGACAATTCGGTTGACCGTTGCATGCATTCGTAACAGCGTAGCTGACGATCCCAAGGTATGCTATCGGAGTGATAACACTGAGAATAAAGCCACCTAGCAATACGCGAATATTTCTCGCGAAGCTTCCTGCAAAAGCCAGTAGCGCGGCGATTATAGCAGTGGCGCCAATTATCGGGCTGTAGGTAGCCAGCGCATCATAGGACTGGTTTGAACCCCCGAAACCATTTGGCGTACTCGGTATGTTCCAGAGAGTCCACATTCGGGAAGACGATATCCCAAAACCTGAAGCGGTAATTCCCCACCAGGGAAGAAAGACACTCGCGATCGCGAGGGCTCCAGCCACGATGGAGATTATGTTGATCTTTGGAAATCCCACTTGATTGTTTTTCGTCATTGTTGAGACTCGGCCGTCTCGTTGATGGATATAACGGGTTTCATGTTCTCCATAATTGAACAGTTGCAATCCTGAGAAGGAAAATGAGCAGTTTGTCCGAATCCCGATTAACCCCAGTACGCTCATGCCCAAATCACCGATGGCTCAGTAGTGTATTGGGGGACAGGTGTACATGGCGGACTCGAAAAAGTCCCCAAGAACAAAGCACAAGTTCAGTTTCTCAGACCAGACCAAACCCAAGGAATTCTGGGTGGCACCTACGGTTGCGCCGAGCTCAGCGGGTGTTTCTAACGATGATATCCTGAATAGCATGACGAAACAAGTGCATCCAGAGCAGGCCTCGGAACAATTTCCAGAAGTCGGCTACGCGACTCCGATCTCGTCCAATGTTCAGGAATCTATCTCAACTGCTAATCCTCACTCGCCAAGAACTCGTAATCGAGGATCCGCAAAAGGAGTTTTCATGATCTTTCTAGGAGGGTTCTTGGCGGTCTGGCTTTACGGATACTATACTAAAGCTTACGAAATTCCCTATCTAAGCAACTTAACGCAAAGCGCTGAGGTGCAGCTTGGAACCCAGTTGGCTTCTGCTCATCCTATCCTCTTGGGAGCCGCGACGGCCTCCATTCTATTCCTAATTCTTGGAGTAGTTGCGTTGCGTCGGAGAAAGAGAAACTAGTTTTTCACTCGTTCAGGTAAGCTTCATGTTCGCCGCGGAGCTTTAGAAGCCGCGCTTCCTCGGGGGGCGTGTCCCGAATGTTCTTGTGCTTTTGACAAGGACTGAAATCTGAGACGAGAGTGGGCTTCTCGGTCAGATCCTCTTGCGACTCACCATACTCTACTTCATAGCGTCGGACCTTGCACCCGCAATTGTAAATTTCGACTTCCAAAGTGGTTTCCTCTCCACTACACCTTCACGTAGTGAGCAACGAGAGCGACGAGTCCACCAATGAAGATCAGTATGCCTCCAAGACTTCCAACAAATAGTCCTAGGACGAGCAGAATTAGGGCCCATGCTGGGTTGGAAACCTCTCTCGAGCCGAATATTGCTAGAATTCCGATTATGACTCCTACGATGATTCCGGTGAGATTATTCAATCGGCCAAAGTTTGCGCCTATGTCTCCCAGAGTCCCTACGTTGATGGCTTGCAAGAGTCCTTCGACCAATAGGACCACCCCTCCAATGAGGACTAGGAGTCTTGCAAGGGTCTGAAGTGGCACCTGTGACGTCATTTTCCATTCGCTTATACAACGTCTAGTGCATTATTTAGATCAACAAATTGAACACGAGAGGGGATTCCACACGACAATCCACAAACAAGCGTGGGAAAGCTTGGATCGTCAGTCCAATTTCTCAGTCAATACTAACGGTAAACAATCCATTTTCTCGAGATGAGATAGAGGTACGCTGACCCGACCGCCACGAATGCGTAGATGAAAACCCAGACCCCCGTAACGTAGACGCTAGGCGTCTGCCCGACAATCGTGTCATTGTAATGAACCCCTACGGCCAATAGAGCAAGACTTGGAAAGATAATGTCAAGCGGCAATAGGACCTTGATCCTTCCAATATCCTTCTGCAACGATGCCCACCCCGTTGCGAGACACGTGGCCAAGAACAGCGCAGCGAACAGTTGCATTGTGGGAGTCTTAACAGACCATGGCCAAAATTGGGCCTGGGCAATGCCCGGAATCAATAACATCATTGTTCCAAAAATTCCGACGACAACCGTCTGTATTCTGAAGAACCACCGAGCAAATTTCCAGTCCTTGTAGGGGCGAAGTCTGTCCTGAGGCTTACTAGGCCATTTGTATCGTAGCAAGAGGAAGAAATTGCCCAGACTCGCGCCAAGGAAATAGACGATCCAGGCCGCTATACCGTATCCGCCTCCTTGCGATATTGCAAGGATGATAGCGACGATTGATGTTATTCCATAGAATGTTCCTCCGACGAGCGTCAAAATTTTCGCTCGTTGCCAGAGTCGCGCTCGCAATGCTGACCAGCAGCCGAACGTTATCGCAAGAAAAATTGCGCCGATGAATCGGACAGCCAAAGCCTTCACTGGCCACGGCCAAAGATCGATCACAAGACTAGGATAGAGAAAGAATAGCGCTCCCATTACTAGGTTGATTTCCGAGAGGAAGAGGAGGAACAAACGTCCCGGTCTGCGAATCTCAACAGGCCGTTTATCCGACATGATCTTGTCGTTTTTCCTAAGCTGGCATTATCAGCCAGGTTCCAGTGCACTTGGCGATAATTTCTCTCTTCACATTCGTCAGAACAGCCTCGGTGAACGCGATTCGCCGTCCTCTTTTCGCGATCGTTCCCTCTGCCATGAGTTTTCCTTTGATATGGGGTCGCATGTAGCTCATCTTCAATTCTAACGTTGTCATATCCTCCTCTGGCCCGAGCGTCGACGCGACAGCGATTCCCATTGCGGCGTCCGCAATATCAACCATCACGCCCCCGTGCATTGTCCCGGAGAGATTGTGAAGATGCTCGTCAACATCCAACTCTAGAATCGAGTGTGCTTCTTCGATATGCCGGACCTTGATCCCTAGCGTACCGATGGCGGGGCTTGGAGGTTTTCCTGCTTTCCATGCGGCGTAGATCTTGTCGCGTATTCCCTTCATATCCGTCCTTCCATTGCCGGGTCTAATATGAATTCGGCCAAGCATGACTAGAATTCGAAGCTTTATCTTCGGGAAGACCAGACTAAGCAGGAGCGATGTCAGAGCAGAAGAAGAGTATGAGGGACGAAGTGCGGCGCGAGGCCAAGGAGGCCTTCGATTCTGTGCGGAAGGATCTAGAAGATCTCAGCAAGGACTTGGTTGCCGCGAGCAAGACGCTTGCATCCTCAACTGAGAAGTTTGCGCGAGATACGGGGCCGAAGCTGCAAGCTGGGCTCGACGAGACGGTGGAGACTTTCAAGCGGACAATGAGTACCATCGATAAGCAGACGAAACCTCAGCAAGTCAAGCTCCTCAAATCCTACAAGAGCTTCTTGAGCAAACAGGTCGACTACATCGATAAGAGACTCAAACAGAACGAAAACCCCTAGCCTTCTTTTTCCAAGCTTCCTTTTCGACAGCCACGTGCCGATATCCCATTTTTCTTAGATACATCTTATTATCTAGAAATCTCGCGTTCCCGCACGTTTCAGTGCGCTGGTTCCCCTGTAGGATCTTTGATCAACTCCCATGGCTCAGAGACGCGGACAACGACTCAGACGTAACATTGGAATCCTAGGAGCCTTCGCCTTCGGCTACGCCGACGTCGCTGAAGGAATCTACTTCACACTCGGACTCGTTATCATCTATGCAGGCGCAGCGGCAACCTTTGCCTATCTTTTTGCAACAATAGCCTACGTCCTGACCGCACTCTGCTACGCAGAACTCACAAGCGTCTACCACCAGGCTGGAGGAGCATTTGTCTTTGCCAAGAAGGCATTCGGAAAGAACATAGCGTTCATAGCAGCATGGGCCCTACTCCTAGACTACGTTGTAACAACAGCTATCTCCGCGCTCGCGGCCATCGGCTATCTAGGCTACTTTTTCCCAGTCCTCACAAATCCAATCTACGCAGGTGTAGCAACAGCCACCGCGGTACTCTTGCTGATGGCGCTGAACATTGTGGGCATCGCAGAATCGGCCAAGTTCTCCTATTTCCTCGTTATCTTCGATCTCATAGGCGAAGCAACAGTTCTCCTCACTGGGTTCTTCTTCAGCTACAAACCAGGCCTAAGCACAATCCACTTCGGAACTTCTCCCACCTACCCTAATTTTCTCTACGCGATAACGATCGCTATGTCATCATATCTTGGCATCGAGGTCATCTCTCAGAGCGCTGAGGAGACCCGAAGGCCCGCAAAGAACGTCCCTCGCGCCGTACTCCTAATCAGCGTGGTCACAGTGGTTGCCACATTCTCATTCTCGACACTCGCAGTAGGCGTGAGAAGCGTCCAGGATTTTGTGAACAATTCTTACAGCATCAATGATCCTGTCGCATTCATCGCGCTTGCACTTCCAAACGGGTGGATACTCGCCAGCCTCGCATCTTTTCTTGGGATCTCGGTTCTACTGGTTGCGGCAAACGCTGGAATCGTAGGGGTCTCGCGGATCACCTTTGCAATGAGCCGTGACGGCGCGATCCCCAGAATATTCGGAAGACTCCATGGGAGGCTTAGGACACCTTATGTTGCGATTCTCGTCTTTTCTTCGGTCTCGGTCGGGATCGCCTTCTCAGGCCAGCTTGATCTGGTGGCGGAGCTTTACAACTTCGGGGCACTGCTAGCCTACGTCATTGTCGGGCTAAGCCTCATCGCGTTGAGAAATGTGGACAAGGCCTTCTATCGCCCCTTCAAGACACCAGGAAGCATATCGATCAAACCCTTCTGGAGAAAAAATCTCAACAAACTCGGACCAGAAGAGAAGTACGTGATTCCGTTAATCGGCGTTCTCTGCGTGATCGCTGATTTTACAGTCTGGTTGCTCGTCGTGATCCTACACCCGGTCGGCAGACTTTTTGGAAGCGTCTGGATGGGCCTAGGGCTTCTGCTTTTCTACGTCTACACACGAATCCGGAAAGAACCTGCAGAAATAGGAACGATGAGCTCGGAGACCCCGGCATCAACCAGCAAGGATTAGCCATTCTTTCGGCGGTCAAGTTCTGGGAGAAGTTCGTAAAATCTTTCCTGAACGTCAGAGATCAACTGGTCACGCTTCGCAGGGTTCGTTATCCGCAGCATGAGCACGAGATTTGTCTGATCAGTAGTTACCTGTGTCACTCTGACCTGCGGCAGAGAGTCAGGGACTAGATCCGTCTTCAGCTCCTGCCCAATAACGAGAAGATTCTTCTTGACGCTGTCAAGGTCGAACTTGCCGTCCACTGTAACCGGAACTTGGACTCGTAAGCCGCCAGACCGGCTCCTGTTGACGACCGATCTTCTCAACAGGGTAGAATTAGGGACGACCACAATCTCGTTGTCTCCGGTCAGAATTTTTGTTTGGATGAGGTTCCGCTCGATAACTCGCCCGTAGAAGTTTGAGACTTCTATCCACTCCCCAACTTTGAATGACGAGTAGGTTGAGATGAACTGGGACGCTGCCATGTCAGTTAGAATATTTCGGTAGGCGACAATGATCGCACTTCCCCCGAGGAACAATAGTAGAAGGAGCATGTTGATTGGGACGTCGAGCTGGCTGAGAACGATGATTATTCCCAGAACCCAAATGGCCCAAGAACCGATTTGCTGTAGACTCGCGACTAGCCCAGAGGGAACAGAGCCTGAAGCCCTCTGTATTATGATCCTGTAAAGCCGGACCACGAGGTAGGTGATTAGTACGGTTATTGCGACCTGTATGAGACTGATCGAGAGGCTGCTGGTTAGAAGGTCGTAGATTGTGGGTAGAGCCATAGGTTCTTTCCGGGGCCTCTGTCGTTTGAGCGAGCTAGGCTGAATCGCTCGATCTTAAGAGTTCCACGGTCTTCGCAACCGAGGGCGCATCACCCAGTAACAAGACTTTGTCGTCCGCCTTTAGCTCGAGGTCTGGCTCCGGGAAGACGAATCCGTTGTCCCGGCAGACGAGCCCGACACGGCATTTCTCCGGCAGCTGCACCTCATGGATTTTTTTCCCTATCAGCGAGGCGTTTAGAGGAATGATAGCTTCAGCCACTCGCAGATTTTCGGCAGCGCGGTACATTAGAGTGATTGATTGGTCCTTCGAGAGAATGTTCTCGAAATCTCGAAGGGCAAGGTCCACGGGGCAAATCACTACGTCGGCTCCAGCTTGGATCAGTTTTGTCTTGTTCTTGGGGCTGTTTGCGACTGCAATGACTTTGGGAATGCCGAACTCCCGCTTAGCAGCCTTGGCGGTGGCTAGATTCACCTTATCGTCGTCAGTAGCCACGAGGAGGAGGTCTGTCTGGGATGCGTCCGCTTTCTTCAGGATGTCGAGTTTGGAGCCGTCCTCGTTTAGAATTGTCGCATCGTACTTGTCCGCGACATCTTTGCATCGCTCTCCCTTCTTCTCTATGACAGTAAGCTGATTCTCATCGCTGGACGAGAGGTATCCTATGAGATGCATTCCGATACGTCCCGCTCCAACAATGAGTGTTCTCATTGCTTGTTTTTCCAACTCCTGTCTAGGAAAGGTACGCGTTAATCGAGGGTCTCTTTGTCGGACCGAGTATTAAGCTTCCGTTCACCAAAATGATTCCGGAGCGATCCCCACTCTCGGTCGCTCGAATGAATTCAGCCGAATCAAGCCCTATTCTGTCCAACAAGCCAGATACAATCTTCTTCCAACAGGAAACGTGTGAGCTCCATCACAAGCTGCCGTCTTTTCGAACCATTCCGAGGTCAAAGGGAGCGAAAGGGACGGGATCAGACTATGATCGCAGAAGTCACCTTCGTATGCTTAGAACCCATCGTTAAGCGGAAAAAGAGAAGATGGGACCTGGTCAAAGGTCCCATGGCGTCTTCTATAGCTGGACGGGGTTTGGACCGGAACCGAGCTTGACCATGTTGTCATGGTCTTTGTGGAGAAGCTCGTAGTGAGTAGTGCACAGGTTTCGAGCGCAGTTCCTGCAGAATTGCGTAGCGCGTGAAGTGCAGCGTGTTTCGCGTTCCATCCGTTCCTCACTGGTGACGCCAAAGCCACCAATATCCCCGACTTCGACTTCTTCGCAGGTCTTGAAATCAGGAGCAGTGAACGGATTTGTCGTAGTCGGCGTTCTTGATGTTCTTACAGAGGTTCTTGATGGTGTAGAGCGTGAGCCTGTTGTTCTTCCGGTCTTCGGTCTCGTTCCAGTTTTGTGTTTCGGTTTCGCCTTTGTCTTTGTCTTACGGGTAGGCGACATGATTGGTCGCTAGTATCCACACGCTTCAGCAAGTGATACACAAGGCCTAACCTTGAGGCTAGGAAACGGGTAACACAACCGAGTCCATTCCGACAAGAGGGTCTAGCCCACTCTCAATTAGTTCGAGTAATGTCCAAATCTCGGAAATTCCTCGCGGACGCTAGGCGAGCATTGGTAGACCCTCGATCGGAGGTCCGGATCATTCTTGCAGAACCATTGGAACTGGACACCATTCTCGAGATATTGGAAGAGGCCTCGCGATGGGTCGTGTCGAAGGGGTACGAGAACCAGTGGCGTCAGGGTCCGGCCCTTAGGCAACTGATGAAATCAAATATCGATAATGGTGAGGTCTTCCTCGCCAAGGATCGTGATGGCGTAATCGGGACAATCACTCTTCAGTGGACTGATCTGAAGTACTGGGGAGAAATGCCTCCTGACAGCGGTTACATCCACAAGTTCGCTGTCAAACGTGCATATGGCGGTCGGGGCTTGGGGCTCCGAATTCTACAGTGGGCCGAGCAAAAGACAAAGCGGGAAGGAAAGAAGTACCTTAGACTTGACTGTCTCGCTAACAACAAGGTCATCCGGAATTACTACGAGAGAATCGGATTCCAATATGTACGAGATACGACGTCACCAGGCTGGAAAGCGAGCCTCTACGAAAAGAAGCTCTGAGTCTACGCCTGATGAAGAATGCTCTTCGAAATGATAAGCCTCATGATCTCTGAGGTTCCTTCCCCCACAGTCATGAGTCTAGCATCCCGCCAATGCCGGTGAACATCAAACTCGTCCGCATAACCATAGCCACCGTAGATTTGAATTGCCTGGTCACACACTTTGAGCGCGCTTTCAGTGGCTATCAGTTTTCCCTGCGCTGCTTCAGATTCGAACGGTTTACCTTCACTCTTCAGGTGTGCCGCGCGATAGACCATCATTCGTGACGCGTTGATCGCGGTGAGCATGTCTGCGAGCTTCGCTTGTGTCATCTCGAACTCTGATAGGGTCTTTCCGAAGGCTGTCCGCTCCTTGCTGTACTTGACAGCCTTCTGGAACGCTGCCTCTGCGATCCCTGTCGAAAGTGCCCCGATCGTGATGCGACCACCCCATAGCATCTTCTTCGCGTATTCGAATCCCTCGCCCTCCACTCCGACGAGGCTCTCTTTCGGGATCTTCGCGTTCTCGAATACTACTTCGGAAGTTACAGATCCTCTGACGCCAAGTTTCTCGATGTCCTTGCTCGATTTCGCCTTCTTCGATTCAACAATAAACGCGGATGGACCCTTGTCCGTCTTCGCGAACAGAAAGTAGAGCTCACAAAAGCCTCCGTTCGTCGTGAACATCTTCGTCCCGTTGATAACCCACTCATTCCCCTCCAGCCGGGCCTGCGTCTTCATGTTGCGTGCATCCGATCCTGCGCCAGGCTCGGTCAGGGAGAAAGCGGCAAGAGATTTCCCGCTGATCATCGCAGGAAGATACTGTTTCTTCTGGTCCGGGTTACTGAACTGGCGGACCCCTTCGCAACATGTCCCGTGAATGGCTAGTGTAAGCGCCGTGCTGGCACATGCCTTTCCAACCATTTCCATCGCCGCGACATATACTGGCCAAGGAAGCTCGAGACCCCCGAACTCCTTCGGGAAACCCATACTGGTAAAACCCTGACCAAACAATTTCGAAACATTTTCTTTTGGAAACTCCGCGTTGACGTCGATGTCATGGGCGGTCGGCTCGATCTCTTTCTCGATAAAATCCCCGAGGGATTCCAGGAGTAGAATATGCTCCTCAGCGCCCGACCCGTACATCATCTGGATAAGCTCTTTCTGCTCATTCCCGAAGAAACCCATTGGCTA
>CAYRXJ010000049.1:0-9925 GCA_964428235.1 uncultured Candidatus Bathyarchaeia archaeon
CAAACCATGGTTAGGAAACCCTGAAATAGCCCGTGTCGAACCACCGAACAAATATGAAGGCTCCCGCAACGAGAGTCAACTACCTACTCATACTCGGATGCATCGGCCTGAGCCTCTGGGGCTGGCAACAAGACTCCAATTTCCTCAGCCAATACTTCGTGTTCAGTTGGAACAACTTAGTGGCCGGTAGAGTCTGGACGCTTGTCACCGCGCTCTTTCTACACGCAAGCGTTCCTCATCTACTTGGCAATATGTTGTTCCTCTTCGTGTTCGGAAACACACTCGAGAAAATGATCGGCAAGACCTACTATCTCGCAGTCTTCTTCATCGGCGGGTTCACCGCATTCCTCCTGCCACCTGCTCTAGGGCTCTACACGCCTGACACGGGTATGCTTGGCGCTTCAGCAGCCATCTTTACTTTGGCAGCGTGCGTGATGCTGATGAACCCGTTGAAATTCTCCTTCCTGTTCATGGCCCCTCAAGGTCTCGTCGCAATGGCTTATTTCGCCTACAATGTTGCCCTTGTCTACGACCCGACAATCATCCTAGGCCTAGGATATGACCCGAATATCGCATACATCGCTCATGTGATTGGATTCACAGTTGGAATACCGTTTGGAATATCATGGAGCAAGAGTTGGCCGAGGAACCTCGGAATCACTATCGGCCTATTCGGAATATACCTAGCAATTCTTGTGGTGCTGGCAGTTTTCTTCGGGCTAAACCTGCCGTTCGGCATACTGTAACTGTTGCTCAACCAAGGGCTTGAGCTTAAGGAAAACTTGTCTGGTCGCTCGTAGATCGTCGAGACAATGGTCCCGAATAGCTGAGGAGGCTTTCCTGTCGCCCTCCAAGGCTCGGACGTAGAGGTGGGGTACGTCGAGGCCCATCGGGCCTTTTTTCCGTTCGATTTGAAAGAAATCGCACACGTGATCCAGATAGGTGAAGGTCAACCTCAACCGACTTTTAACGACATCAGCAAGATCAATGTGGGAGATCCGAAGAATAGGCCGCGGGTCGAGTCCGTGTTTCATGAAACGAGTTGTTAGGAAGGGAATGTCGAAACTTCTCCCGTTCCATGTTAGCAAAACATCATAATTTTCCAATCGTTTCGCGAGTTTGGTGAGGAGAGATTTCTCTTCACTTGTCTTCTTAGCTTCGAGATACTCGATTCGCCCTGAATCTGCGATGAGGCCTGCACCGACAAGTGTCCCAGCGTCGCCTTCTAGTGATGTTGTCTCAATGTCTAGAACTACAATCTTGGGAGGCATGGTTTGCTGGTTCATTCGTTGATCGCTTAAGCGCTTCGGGCGAAATCTCGAAAGGAACATATTCGAGCCAAATCGACCTGATACTCAGCTGAGGCCGATTGCAGACTACAGCGGTCGTTCAGGTTTCGAACATAGAGAAGACTTACAGCCTCGGCAACATAACCGTGAACGCTCTTAGAGGCGTCAATTTCGCCTTAAACCCCGCAGAATTTGTGGTCATTACAGGCCCATCAGGATCCGGAAAAACCACCCTGCTGAACATTATTGGAACGCTGGACAAGCCGACCTCTGGAAGCGTCGTCATTGACGGCGAAGAAATAACACGAATGAACGATGCTCAGCTCACGAAGCTCCGACGCTACAAGATCGGGTTCGTGTTCCAGTTTCACAACCTGATACCCGTACTTACAGCAGTAGAAAATGTCGAACTGCCATTGCTAACGGCAGGAATCAAGTCAAAACCTGCTCATGAGAGGGCAAGTCTCATGCTTGAACGCGTCGGCCTCAAAGAACGCGTCTCTCATCTGCCTGACGAGTTGAGCGGTGGCGAGCAACAGCGTGTCGCGATAGCTAGAGCTCTTGCAAACCATCCCAAGATAATTCTCGCCGACGAACCGACCGGCGACTTGGACACCAAGACTGGAACCGAAGTGGTCCAGATAATGTACGAGGCGGCAAAGAGGGAAAGTGCCTCGGTCCTAGTAGTAACTCATGACCCTGTCGTTGCAGATAGGGCGGAAAAATTGTTCGAGATGCGCGACGGGGCAATAGCGAGGGCATCACAACAGCGCTCGACTAGAGAGTTTCGTGTTAGAGCAATTGAACCAGTCCCTCCTGAACCCGCTAGGTCGCTTTCGCAACCTAATTAGCGACGGAGGCGGTACTGAACGATACTATCTGCCAAGATCGCTTATCGCAACCTTCCGAAACGACGCGCTAGAACAGCGTTGACTATCATCGCCGTTGTTCTTGGAGTAGCATTGCTCGTTGGGATCAATCTTGCAACTGCAAGTGCAACAAGTGAGTTTACGAGCTACATCAACAAGTTTTGGGGCCGAACAGATATCGTAGTGAGCTATGGTGGCCTTCCTCCAGTTTTCTCTAGTCACAATCTAACAACGGTTGGAAGTGTTCCCAGTGTGCAACAGACCGCTGGAAGACTTGTGTGGTTTGGTTCTATTGAGAACACGACGATCTTTCCCCTTATTGGAATCAACGGAACTGATTTCGACTATTCTAGTTTCAATATTACAGGGGCAAAGACTCTCTCGCCCGGACAGGCAACTGTAGACCAAGGCCTGGTCCAAAAGTACGGGATTGCAATCGGGTCCACGTTCAACGTAACAACGACGAACGTCATCACTAGGGCTCAAGTGATAATTCCGTTGTCGGTGGTTGGGATCGACTATCCCATTCGCAACATAGGTGCCTCAGTCTATGTCAATCTTCCACAGCTACAGTCTTTGCTTAGCTTTCAGGGAATGGTCTCGCACATCTATGCCACTCTCAGTGACTCGACCAAAGCGCCCCAGATTAGAAACCAGATCCAGAGTACTCTAGTCTCACCACTCTTCAATGTTAATGCGCCGAAGGCCGAAGCGGTTCAGAGAATCGCTGGACAGACAGCAGGCTTCGAGCTGGGACTGAACGTAATGGTCGCGGTGTCACTCGTTGTCTGCTCGTTCATAGTGTTCAACACGCTGTTCATGACCGTCAGCGAACGCACGTATGAGATCGGTGTGATGCGAGCTGTCGGGACAAGTCGATCACAGATTTTCAAGATATTCTTGCTCGAGGGACTGCTCATCGGCACAATCGGAACAGTTGTTGGCGTTTTCGCTGGACTGATCCTTTCAAGGGGGTTTACTGCGATTGCCGAGAGTGTTCTCGAAATCCCATCTCTCCCCCTTGTCCAACTAACCCCAGCAATCACTCTATACGGGCTTGGAGCGGGTTTCGCCGCAGTCTTCGCAGGATCACTCTATCCTGCTGCATTGGCGAGCAGAATCAACATTATCCAAGCTATCAGGCCCAATGCGAGAACCCCTAGCAAGAGAGTCCCAGACTGGATTACCGCACTCATCAGTCTAACCATGCTCACGGTCGGATCTTTAGAGGCGGCTCGACTAACACCGTTTCACGTGCCTTACCTCGATGTCGCCCTCATACCAATGGGTCTCGTAGTCCTAGGAGCGCTCATCTTCGGACGAACGGGCCCAATACTGACAAAGCCGATCATACAGCTCTCACGAGCCGTCGGATACATTGCCTCCAGAAACGGGAGAAGACGCTTAGTCCGAAACGCGATCTCGTTCGGAATGATCACCATCACGCTCAGCTTCGTAATCATGCTTGGAGGAATCCAGGGCGGAGTTCAGACAGCCTTAGATCAAGGAATACAGGAGGCTCTTGGGGCAGACATCATTCTAGTCGCCAACCAGTCACTCCCCATCAGTTTCACAAATACCCTCAACAGCATGACCCAAGTATCCATCTCAACACCCCTGGGACCTAGCCTGCTCCCATTCAATCCGAAAGCACTTGGACCAAAAGGAAACAGTACTTCGGTCGGAGTCCTAGCGATCAACGCAACAACATTTCCTCAAATCATTAACTATCAGTTTGTTAATTCGCCCTCGCAACAAGACGCTTACGCGGAGCTAGCTAACAATACGCAATCAGTTCTTCTCCCAGACTCCCTAGCCGCAAGACTAGAAGTGTCCGCCGGCCAGTACGTCAACATAACCACGTTTAACGGTATCACACCATTCAAGGTCGCCGGAGTCTTCACTGGACCAGTTCTCCAATATATCCAGTTCGGAAACAGTTTCGCCAGCGACTCGATCGTCGTCTCTTTCGATTCCCAAAAAGAGTTCTTCATTGCGAAGAACCAGACATCCAATGTCGCACCGGTCTTCCTCGTCGACTTGAAACCTCAGTACAAGGCCGACGCATCAACTATCGCTCATGAAATCGCAACTTCATATCCGAAATATGATTTCGCAGAGAACTCTCTGACACTTGGACAGCTTCTCTCACTTGTTCGCGATACGATAAACAGGATTTTCACGATCATTCTCTTGGTCCTCTACTTCGCCCTCCTCATTGCCACGCTCGGGATAAGCGCGACGATGATCATGAACGTGCATGATAGAAAGCGTGAGATTGGACTCTTACGATCTCAAGGGATGAGTCGCAGACAGATCTCAGCACTATTTCTCAGTGAAGGAATACTCTTGGGAGTCTTCGGATTCCTTCTTGCGGTTCCTGGAGGTCTGCTTTTGCTGGAAGGAGCAACCAACAGTACCACCTTGGCAGGATTCTTTCTTCCATTCGTCGTCCCTTACGATGCAATAGTTCAAGCGTTTGGTCTTTCGATTCTCGCTGTTGTGATAGGATCACTTTACCCCGCTGTTCGCGCGGCTCGAATGGAGATTACCAGGGCTTTGGAACAAGCTTAGTGACTTCGTTGCTCGTTACTTCGGGGGATTAGAGTGGGGTACGGCGGGCTTAGTTCTTGCTTAGGCAGTTTGATCTTCTTGAGCCGGCTTGCCCAAGTTCAGCCAGCGCCAACGGTACACTCTCGCCATTCTCTGCAGCTTGCTCATTGCTGGCCTCGTACTATTATCATTCCCCGCCCCGGCCAACCAAGACGTTTCAACCTATGCGACGCCATCCAATTATTCAGCTAGCGCGTTACAGACTGTAGTTGGTTACGCGCTATCGGGCTATTACGCGTCAGCGCACATCACAGCAGGGAACACTGTCACTGTCACTCTGACGCTAGTCGAGACAGGCCTGGAGTTCTTCTCAAGCACTTTTCCCGCGGGAACATTCGACATACCAAGCACACCTATCACCGCGGCCAACGGAGGAACAGTATTCTTGACGATAACATCCCACAACCAGGTCTTCACCCAGATGAGTGTGGTGGCGAAAATATTCCATACGATCACAACACTTCCATTTTTCTGGGCAGGAGTAGGGGTCTTGGGCTTGACCGGCCTCCTAACGCTCGCAGTATTCTACCAGCACACGACTGCTGGAAGACTCGCGAGAAGAATCCTGCCAGTCGAGAAGGCAGGCCTCGGCTGGCCTTAGATCATCTAGTTCTTCAATGAATCAGTTAGTCCAGATTAAATAACACGGGAACCCGATAATTCTGAAAAGGCCTTGGGTGGCAACGCGCTCATCTCGGTCTACGACAAGTCCAGACTAGAGCATATTGTTGGAGCCTTTGTCAGGCACAAGATCAAGATAATCAGCACCGGCGGTACTGCTGAGGCCATAAGGAAGCTTCGACACGAAGTGGTCGACGTCTCAACCTATACTGGCTTTCCAGAAATGCCTGGGGGACTGGTCAAGACCCTTCACCCAAAGATACACGCGGGAATTCTTGGGGACTGGAAAGATCCAGTTCAGCTGAAATATCTAGAGCAGAATGGTATCGAGCCGATCGATTTTGTCGTTGTGAATCTCTATCCATTCCGGGATACTGTGCGCGGTGACCCGGGGAACCTGAAGCGGGCCGTGGACAATATCGACATTGGGGGGGTGGCTTTGATACGAGCAGCAGCAAAAGGCGCCTTTCTCAACAATAGGGTCCTCCCGCTGACTAGAGCTGCACAATACGATTCGTTGATCCGCGAGCTCGATAAGCTTGAGGCGGTCAAAGATGAGCTCCGGCACAAGTTGGCGAGAGAGGCGTTCGCGATTACGGCGGAGTATGATGCTGCGATAGAGAGCTATCTGGGGAAGCTGAGAACCTGAGCAAGCAAGAGATTCGGCGCATCTACCGTACAGCCCGCGAGGAAGATTTGCCCTCATCGATCAAGCTGATGATCGGGGAGAAAATCTTCGAGTATGACAAGGTACAGTGGAGTATCGAGAGCCATCAACGAGGCTTGCGGTATGGGACGAACCCACACCAGAAAGGCGCCCTTTACCGTCCAAAAGGATCGAAGAATGGAATCGGCAACGTCACCTGGATGAAATGGGGAAAGGATGGACCGTCGGCGACCAATATCGAAGATGGCAGTCATGGGGTGCGTATTGCAGGCTATTTCAAGGAGCCTGCGGCAGTTGTGATGAAGCATCTTAACCCGTCGGGGGTCGCTGTTTCACACGGCCAGGATCATCTTAGCAGTGTGTATGCTCGAGCTCGGGACGCCGACAGTCGCGCAGCGTTCGGCAGTATCGTTGTCTTTAACAGCACTGTTGATCGCGACACCGCACAAGAAGTAATGAAAACGTTCGTCGAGATTGTTTACGCGCCAAGCTACGGCTCTGGAGCGTTGGAAGTCTTTGATGCCAAAAAGGATATTCGGGTTGGAGAGGTTCGGATCAATCGCGATAATGATTCGGTTTCAGCCCCTGATATTGTAGTTCTTGACGATGGATCGCTGATCGTCGAGGATCAATACCGAACTAATATCCGATCACTCGACGGGATCCAACAGCTATCGGTCCCTACAAAGAAGAAGCCAACAGCCCAGGAATGGATAGACCTCTTGCACGCTTGGTGGGTCGCTTGCGAGGTTCGATCGAACGCAGTGGTCTTCTGGAAGAACGGAACTTCTCTCGCCATCGGGACCGGGCAGCAGGACAGGATCGGAGCAATCGAAAACTCTGTCGAGAAAGCTCGAAAACTAGGACACGGTCTTGCCGGAAGCGTAATGGCATCTGATGGTTTTCTTCCAAAACTTGACAATGTCGAAGCGCTGGCGAGAGAGAAGGTATCTGCGATTATTCAGCCCGGAGGGTCAGTGGAGGACGATAGCATTGTCGGAGCTTGCGACAATCATGGTATCAGCATGGTTGTCACTGGAGAGCGGTCTTTCAGACACTTCTAGTATCGCGAGCTCTTAGCGTAGTTGTTAGCTGGAAACTTGAGTAGGCCCCGGGGGGGTGACAAGAGATGCGATTTTGAAGGGGAAAATCCCTTCGCATTTTTTCATTCTCCTGATCTTGTTCCGCACTTGTAGGCTGGTGATTATGGGCGAATAGAGAGAATGCTTATATCGGATATCCGATATCGGTTAGTCGATATCGACGCAATAACCAAGGAGGCGAAAACCTGAATGACAGAACATGAATGGAATAGACCGAGACACTTCTTCGCCTGGGGCATCTTCGCGCTAATCACAGTAGTGGTCGCATCGATCGCCATCTCAGCCATCTTCTGGGCAACACGACCAGTGCCGGTAACCGGCACCTACTATCCGTTCTTCTGGTTCCCCTTCCCGCTATTCCTCATCTTCGGCTTCTTCCTCTTCTTCGGGGTCCTACGATGGATCTTCTTCCCATGGAGAGGAGGCTGGGGCTACGGCTGGGGACATGGTCGAAGATACTGGCGGTACGGAGACCAGTCATACAACATAATCCGTGAACGCTACGCGAGAGGAGAAATCACCAAGGACCAGTACGACCAGATGATGCGCGACCTACAGCAACACAACCAAGCGCCCTACTAGATATCGAAAGATCAAACTTCCCGATTCTCGGTTTTTCTGACCCCGAGAATTCTCCTATTCCTGCAAGAGATGAAACCAGGGGTCAGCTGACGTTAGTCCCCTTGACTATGATACCCCGCTTCGGACTTACAACTCCCAAATCGAACGAGTCATAGCCTCGCTTCCTGAAGAATCGAAGCAAGCCATCGACTGCCCTTTGGGGGCAAACAAGCACAAGACCAACTCCCATGTTGAACGTTCTATACATCTCTCTATCAGAGACTCTCCCAACCATTTGGATAGACCGGAATATCGGAGGTGTTTGCGGAAGACTCTCTATCTTCGCGCCAAACCGCACCTGCCCAACTATTCTCTCAAGCTTCGAGAAAGCCCCTCCTGTTATGTGAGCCAGGCCATGGATCTCGAATCTTTGTAATGCTTCCAGAACTGGTTTGACATAGATCCGAGTCGGTTCCAGCAATTCCTCCCCGATGGTCCGATCTAGACTTGGCAACCGCTCGTCAACGGTGTAGTTTCCGAAGAGAATTTTTCGTGCTAGAGAAATCCCATTCGAGTGAATCCCCGAGCTGGCTAGTCCGACCAGAGCATCACCCTTGCGGATCTCATCCCCGAGAACCAGATCCTGTTTCCTACCAATACCCGCTGCCATTCCAACCAAGTCCAAGCCCCCATCTTTCGAGAGGAGATCTGGAACAATAGCGGTCTCTCCTCCAACTATTGCCATCCCCGCCCGTTTTGCTCCTTCAACTAGGCCGATGGCAATCTCTTCGACGATTTTTCGATCGTGCTTGGCCATCGCCAGATAATCGAGAAAAGTCGTGGGTTCCGTGCCTGTGCAAATCAGATCGTTTGCGCACATGGCAACACAGTCTATCCCGATAGTGTCGTACTTTTCCATCTCCTGTGCGATCAGGATCTTCGTCCCGACCCTTTCAGTGTGAAGGCTGAGGACTCTTTCATTGCCTAGGTCTCCTAGGCCTGCATAGTGTCCGATTGGAAAAACCGGGTATCCCAGCTTTCCTTTGCGAGTTACGAACGTGGACTCGAGACTTCGAGCGAGGGTCTCATGTGATTTTCGGATCTGAGAAACATCCACTCCCGCTTTAGCGTATGTCGCGCGGGACAGTGGCAAGCCTAGAGCTTCAGTCCCGTCAAGCGTTCGTAGGCGACAATGTACCGCTTGCTTGTCTCATCTACAAGATCCTTGGGAAGATCAGGTGGTCTCGGGACTGCACGGCCAGCCTTTCGTGCCTCGTCCAAGGTTTTCTTGTAGCCAACCTTCGTAAGCCAATCACGGATCAACTGCTTGTCATAACTCTCCTGCGTCTTTCCAGGAGCGTAGTTTTCTTTCGGCCAGAGACGAAACTCATCAGGCCCTATAGAATCCGCGAGCACAATGTTCCCATCATCATCGAAACCGAACTCCAATTTGAGATCAGCCAGAATGAAACCGGCCTTGTCAGCACGATCAGACATCTTTCGATAAATGGCCACGCTTCTCTCATTGAGCGCAACTATCTCTTCCTGGTCGAGCCACCCCTCGTCCACGATCTGCGCGATCGTCACGGGCTCGTCCTTTACATCGGACTTTGTTGTCGGATCGAAATAAGGCTCGGGAAGTTTTTCCGCATTAACAGCCTTTACCGGAAGACTGATCTCTCCTTTGACAACTCTCTCGTAGAGGCTGCCATACAGATATCCACGAACCACACACTCAACCGGGATCATTTTCAGTTTCCGTACAATCATCCGGTTAGGGTTCTCTACTCCAACCATGTGATGTGGAAATCCTAGGTAATCGAACCAGTAAGAGGCTAGCTTGCAGAGAACCTCCCCCTTCCGAGGAATAGTTGAGGGCAAGACAACGTCGTATGCTGAGACCCGATCAGTAAACACGAAGAGAAGCTTTTCGGCATCGAGCTCGTAAATGTCCTTGACCTTCCCGCGCTTGAAAGGCTTCGAAGACAATTCATCTTCACGCTCGGTAAGATGCTCCTGCATCCTATCGCGCCCCTCGATACTGTTGGACATTCTTTGCTAGTTCTGGATCCGAAAGCGCCAAGATCACAGCAGGCAGTAGTTCAGCCTTCGTCCCATTGTCCAGTCCTACAGTGCCGACTGGGCCACCGTAGAGCAGTTACGACATTGAACGATATGAGACCGACTTACCTTTGCCTGAGA
>CAYRXJ010000050.1:0-9826 GCA_964428235.1 uncultured Candidatus Bathyarchaeia archaeon
TTCTCCCGTGTGAAACATACCGGTTTGTTCGCACCCCTCCCAGAAACGATATCAGGGCTCATAATGGACGATTTTCTTTTGTGGTTTCAAGCGTGAAGACGGTCGGTCGGTATACCTTTTCTACCAAAAAATAGTATATTTTCCTAGGCCGGGATAACTTCGCGTTGCTCTCTTGATTCTCTCTCTTTCTCCTTTGGCTCCTTCTTGATAACCGGTGTAACCACCTCCACGGGAACATTCCCCGCCGATTCTATCCTTGCTTTCCAGTCAGTTCCGATCGAGACGAGAGCATAGATCCCTACGACTTCCGCTTTCGCCTTCTGGATGATCTTCATCATCGCACGCTGAGTCTCCCCACTATCGATGATGTCATCCACGATCAAGACGCAGTCTGTCTTCTTGAGCTCGTCTCTTGGAACGAAGAGGCTCAAGACGACAGCGGTCTTCGGCGGGACAAAGATCTCCTCGATAAACTCGCGAACGCCAACCTCCCTCGTCTTCTTCGCGATCAATAATTTGACACCTAACCGCTGAGCCAGCAATGTCGCAAGCGGAACTCCATCAACAGCAGCCGTCAATATCTTCGTAATTCTCTTCCCAGCGAATCTTCCGACAGCCTGTTGGACTGCGCGTTCCATCAGCATCGTGTCGCCGATGATCGCGGTATTGTCGAAAAATCCGCCATCATCAAATTTTATCCGTTCTAGAAGTTCGCGGTCCAAACTCATGTATTTTTGTAGAATTTTATTGATCTCTTCCGCTCTCTCCGCCGTCGGCAACACGTGGCCCTTGACATATCTCGAGAGAACTGTCTCGGGAAGGTGAACCATTGCGGAAAGTTCGCGATAAGTGAAGCGTTGTTTCGCGAGGTTGAGCAGCTCGATCGTCATTAGTTTGTATTTGAGATCCAGAATGCGTGATGTGTCCTTCATTTCTCGTGCCTCGCCTTAGACACGACTACCATGTATAACGCTTTCCCCTAATCTTTTCCTGTTTGATGATTTTTTTCTTCGACTCGCGACAACACCGCTACTATTCTGGTAGCGACCATCATATTTTTTCCGAGCGGGTTTTCCGAGTTTCAAGAAAGAAAGCTGGATGAACCTTTCGCCCTTCGCGAGATTGACAGTGGTGTCTCCGGAATTATAGAGACTGACAGTCAACTGTCCCTGAAAACCAGGATCAACAACCGCGAGACTCGCAAACAATCCCTCGCGCGCCAGCGACGAGCGAAGATGTAAGAATCCGACAATCCGATCAGAGAGTTCGACTCTCTCAATGCTCGCAACAAGACACTGCTCTTTCGATCTGATCGAGACATCGCGATCGATGCGAAGGTCTACGCCTGCTGGATCGAGCTTGAACCCATCAGGAGAGATTCCCAGATCACCGTTTTTCAGTGCAGACCTGATTTCCATGTCAGAGAGTATCATTGACAAGTCCCGCTCAAGCAGCGCTCAGTGTACAAAAGGTCGACGTATGGAGAATTGACTCGAAAGTTGCCAGAGCCTTGTCTAGCCCAAAGAACCGTCTGGACTCGCGGAATACGACATCTCAAGAAGTCTGATCCCGTCCTTGCAAAGATCATCAACAACCACGGACCCTACAAGTTCGAGCTAGACGATGACCACTACGAGGCCCTCGTCGGCTCAATCATCTTCCAGCAGTTAGCTGGAACGGCTGCACGCGCGATCCTGAATCGTTTCAAAGGAATTTACAATGGAAGGATTCCGCTCCCTAGAGAGTATCTTGACACTGATGAGAACCATCTTCGTGCAAGCGGACTCTCTCCTCAAAAAATCAAGTACATTCGCGATCTGTCTGAGAGAATCGAGAACGGACGGTTAGATCTAAAACAGATCTCAAAGCTTTCCACTGAAGATGTTGTCAAGCAACTAGACGAGGTCAAGGGGATCGGACGATGGACAGCGGAAATGTTTCTGATATTCGTCCTCGGACGAACGGACGTTTTGCCGGTAGATGATCTCGGTTTGCAAAAAGCAGCGAAGAGAATCTATCGGTTGCGAAAATTGCCTTCAAGAGAAAAGTTCGAGGCTCTCTCGAAGAAGTGGCACCCGTATTGTTCTATTGCGACGCTGTATCTCTGGCGCAGTCAAGAGAAACCGCAAGATCCGGTCAAATGGTAACGCTACAACTCTCTGGACATGATCAAACCATCAAAATATTTCCTGATTCTAGAAACCTTCTTTGGAATTATTGCCGCTTCTTTGAAGCCCTGCCTCTCGTAAGTCCGTCGAGCAGCAACATTCCCTGCGAGAAATTCCACCTCTAGGTTTTTTAGTCCAGCCCGCCGGCTTTCCTTTACTAGTATCTCGATCATTCTGCGTCCGACCCCCAAGCCTCGATACTTAGCGAGTAATGTGAGTCCTAGGCGACCATGGCGAAACGTGTCTCTGTGTGTTCCCTTTGTCACTTCACCGTTCGCGATTATCCTATTTCTCACCTGCGCGAGGACGTTGATGACGTCTCCCCGTTCAATAGAAGCTAAAGTCTCCGCGAGCCATTGTGCCTCTTCCTCTCGGCTCACCTTTTGATCGAAGCCGGTGTAGAGAGGGGAGCGGCTGTCGGATTTTTTCTCTCCGACAACATTGTTGATGAACACAAGAAGCCGGTCAAGGTCTTCCCACTGCAAAACCCTCAAGACAACGTCGGTTCTCGGTGAAACTCTGACCTGTTTGTAGACGTAGCCTGCTGCTCTGGGGCTCGTTTGTCGTGCCGGCGATTAAGTTGCCTCAATCAATTCTTTTGAGTGATGTCGATATCTCCTGTGCGTGTCAAGACTTCGTACGCTTTGAGGGTAATCCACTTGCTCGGTTTCCCGATCTCTTCTATGGTAACTGGTGCTTTTCTCTTCTGGTTGGTCGGATTGAAGAAGTCTCCATGCTCTCTGAACCAGTCTCCCTCGAGATTCCATCTCCCGTCCGGACTCCTCTTCGATAACAAGAGATGAATCGCACCCTCTAATCTCTCATCGTCTGTGTAGCCGAGTTTTGTTAGGACGTTCAGCCCGTGGAGAAAATCGTAGAAGTAGTACATTGGAAAGTGCAGTTGCGCGAAGAACGGATACGTCTCTCGCCAGTGATGATTATCAGACTTGTACACGTGGTGCATCAGCAGAAATTCTGCGCCTCTATCAATCGATCTCTTCATTCTCCTCGACCATTTCTGTCGGGGAATCTCTGAGTACGCTAGCAGAGGTTCGATTGTAGACATGAACGAGCTGTGCTTCACTTTCTTCTCAGGATAATCACAGTTCCACCCACCATCCTCAAGTTGTTGTTTCGGCAGCCAAGCGATAGCTCTCTTTACACGCGCGTCATCGCCATAACCAAACCTGGTCAGTGCGCTGATCATGTTTCCAGTCAGACACGGTTCGTCCCATCTCTTTCCATTCTTGACCTGGATCTTGCTTGGACAAACGAATGACCCGCTCTCTGCTTGGTGAAGATCTAGGAATCGCTCGATCTCTCCCTTGACACGGGCATCAGCAGGCGCTCCCATCTCAGCCAGCAAGGCTAGCGGCCAGACAGCTGCTGTCCACTTCGGAGTGTAACATGTGTCCTTCGGCGGCCAATATCCTTCCTTTGTTTGGGCTGCCATGATTTTCTTTACGGGGTGCGTGAATCGAATCTTTTCCTTAGCCCTCTGAACCTCCTTGTCGTTTGTCGATCGATTCAAAAGATCTGTCAGAGCATGATATCTGATGGACGGATCCTTCGGTTCAAGTAACCAATCTAAGGCAAAATCCTTCATTGTCCCAACCGCCTCTATAGTCCCAGTGTTAACCGTTTTCTCAGACTATCCCTGTATCATTTTCTCGGTCTCTCGAATCTGGTCGAGATAGATCTTCCTATCTTCATAATCAAGGCTTGAAGCGTCAAGCTGTTTGAATGCCTTGTTCAGAAATATTCGTGCCGTTTTATGATTCTTGGCGGTAGCATGTGCTCGTGCCATCGCCTCATATGCCGTCGGCAAGATTCTAGTGAGCTTGTTTTTCGTGCAGCTTTCAAGAGAGGATTTTGCGAACTGCAAAGACAAGGATGGCTGGTTCAGGGCAGCATAGACTCGTGAGACCTGCCAGTCTCCAACTGCCTGATTCATCGGCGTCCCTATTAGACTCCAGTGATAACGTGAAGCGTGCGCGAGGTTCAGCATCATCTCATTATCCGCGGAGTTCCGTTTTTTCTTTTCGAGATAGTCCCAGGTCTTGTTGAAGCATTGCGCTGCAGTCTTTCTGTGTAGCTTGCGCTCGCTATCCGTCATTCTCATGCGCGCATCGTTCTGTGTCGCTTGATTAAAGGTAGAGTCAGTTTAGTTGCTTTGGACTCTAGTGTCTTGAAAGACCGTTTCCATTGCTCAAGTTATTCTGGTGGGGCTTCCCACTTCATCTCTGAGACACTAAGCACTAGTTTAACGTCCGCCTGCTTCCGTTTCTCTGGAGGGATCTCAGGTGGAGCACGAACCTCGCCGGCGATCGCGCAGACTGCATCGTTCAACCACATGTATTTCTCGCTCCCAGTCGTATGTCTCGCGAACCCGACAATCTGGCGCCGAGACTTTGTGGCTGGTATTGATCCCGGAATCTGGCTGTACATTTGCTGGGATCGGTCGAAAGAACGTCCGTAGCCCTGGTAGTCGAGCATTATCAGTGCTGAATCATTGGTTTCGATAAAACCTTGGATGTTCATCTCGAACGTTTCATCGGTTCGCCTATGCGGATGGTTTGACCCTCGGAATCTTCCGGATATTCGTCCCTCGCAGTTTCCCTCCGCGAAATAGAAGTGGTCCTCTTCGGTTCCCTTCTTCCCAGTTAGGTCAATTTGCCATCCATCTGGATAGAAGAAACGGAGAACGTAGAGAGGCTCTAGGCGCATGGATGTGCGCCTTGTTCTCAGGTATTAATCCTGTTTTTCAACCATGCATCTCAAGGACTAGAGGACCAAAGCGGGACATGACGGTACTATCGAGTTCGGCCGGCTGGTTTCACGGATGCCCGCTAGCACCGAATCCTATCGAGAGGTTCACTTGGTATGTGAAGTGTTTACGTGCGACTTCGAAGCTGAACTGGTTTCCATCCAACGCGTACACGCTGATCGTGTACGAATGACCGGATACGAAGGTGAAAGCTGTCCCCGACAGCGAGCATGACGGGCACGAATCACCGATGAGAATGTCTTCCGACACCACCGTGGAAGGTTGGATCGTCTGATTAGACCACGATAGCAGCGAATACGAGTCGCCATTGCTGTCAGTCACTCTGTAAGATGTCAGAGTGCTCGTCGCGTTACCGCTTTCCCGCAGGTCGAGTGTTGCGCTATTATTTCCAGAGAAGGCAAAAGAATCCATGAGCACAGAGTCAACGTAGATTGGAGTGCTCGGGCCGGTTGTACTGGTCCACATCAAACCTGCGAGTGCTTCCGTTGCAATCCCTCCAACAATCAGGAGAATTATCGCAATGGCAACTAGCCTGGTGTTCATCTCTCGAGTCTTTCATAGCTCGGGCACAACTAGCTCCTAACAAGGAATCTGTAACCTCCGACGCGGGACAGTGAACCGTAGGTGGACTGACAAGTTGAATGCAAAGGAAATTGAGTTGAGCGGGCCCGGTGGGATTCGAACCCACGATTTTGGGCTGTCCTCGAAGACCCAGACGCTCCTGGGACCTCTCCGAAGGCCCACGTCTTGGTCCTGGCTCGACTACGGGCCCTGAGAGACGCTTCGGAAAGTTGTCCCCTATTATTCTCTTGGGAAGAGTCCAGAAGCTCGGGAACAGTCAGAAGCATCTAGGATAAGTCCTATCTAACGAGACAAACCGCTGCGACAGAGAAGAGCAGAGTGTACGAGAGATCGAAGCAATGACGTTGCCGAATAACTGCATTGAAGCACAGTATCTCACCAAGTCCTATGGCAAGACAGTCGCGCTAAGTGATGTCTCGTTCAAGATTCCATGTGGCGAGAGATACGCCCTTCTCGGCCCAAACGGCGCCGGAAAATCTACTACATTGAAACTTCTAGTTGGGCTTTTGAAGCCTGACGCGGGAGATGTGAAGCTTAACGGTTGCGACCCGTCTAGCCCAGGAGCAAAGCGAGTCCTCGGTTATCTTCCTGAAGATGCGACTCCGTATCGGACTCTTTCTGTCCGAGAGAATCTAGAGTACATAGCCGCGCTCCGCGGCGTCAATAACGCCTCCAATGCTGCGGATCGTTTCGAGCAAATACTCGGCCTAACGGAGTATGAAAAAGCCAAGGTTGGAAAGCTCTCACGAGGGAACCTGCAGAAGCTCTCGCTAGCACTAGCCCTAATTCACGATCCAAAGATCGTTCTGTTGGACGAGCCCCTGAACTATCTCGACATTCCGACACAAGAAACAGTGTTCAAGATGCTCAAATCTCTGGATTCGACCCAGATCGTTTCCACACACATAATGTCGATCGCGACCCGTCTAACAGACAAGGTACTGATGATTGCGAGAGGCAAGATCGTCTGGAACGGCACGATCGACACGCTCAAAGCAATGGAAAAGGGAGACGAGTCGATCGAGAGTGTTGTCGCAAGGCTCATGACAAATGCTAGCTAAGCTCATCAAGTTCGTAATCCTGACAAGATTCTCCAAACCACTCCTCGCAATACTCGCCTTCTTCCTCGTCTACGAAACTGTCATTGGAACAATAACAACCGGAAGTACCGGCAAGTTCACTGGATTCTACTCCTACTACGCAATTGGAGCATCCGTATTCTTCATGACAATGAGCCTTCTTCTGGGAGGACTCTTCGTCCTCAAGTCCGACCGAGACTATCTGCTCACTCTTCCACTCTCTAAGAGAGAACTCAGCGTCTCGCTTTTCGTAGCACAATTCATCGGATCAGGAATCACAATCCTCTTCCTCTACGGCTTCTACGTCGCAGGTGCAGGCGATATCGCAACAACAATTCTCCTGATCGTCAACTTAACCGTTCTCGCCTGCGTCGTGACAGCGTTCGGCGTCATCTCCAACATTCTTGAGACTTGGAAGAGAATCCTTCTCGCTCTTGGCCTTGCAGCATGGTGTCTCTCTGCCCTAATAGGATTCCAGTTGACACCAGTTTCATCTTTTGTCGGAAGCTTCGTTTATGGGACAATAGCCCTCTTCGTCTTGGCAGCGGCCGTTGTTCCTGTAGCGCTTCGGGAATTGGCGAATCTGGAGCTGGGTTCCATTCGGAGCCTCCTGCGGGCGACTAGCTCCGAATACAAGAAGAACATGAGTTTCTCAGGCAAGGGTCCGATTAGGACCGTGTACTCATACCATCTCTCGTTCCTAGAGATCGTTGGTAGGTTCAACATTGGCGGCTCTACGAGCTACCGGGCAACGCGAGTAAAGACCTCTACCGCGCTACTTGTCTCAATTCTCGCAGCTTCCGCCTATTTCGCCTTCGAGGATCTCTCACCCATTGGAGGAATGCTGCAAGGTCAACACTGGAAGCCTTTGGTGTTCATTCTGCCGATCTTTCTAGGTGTGATTACGATCGTGTTGATGTCGCAAGGAACTTTGTCTAATGAGAGAGGCTGGTTGGCCTTCACGGCAATGGATCCAGCAACTTATCTCAGACACCTTCTTCTCTCCCGATTCATCTCGACACTGGCAATCATAGGTCCGTTCGGAGCCGCAAACATTGCGCTTGGCTTGATGGGCGAGCCGAGCGCCTTCCAATCATCGATCGTATTGTTCGTTACGATTCCAACCGGTTCCCTGTTCGTAACTTATCTTGTCGCGAGACTAGGCGCGGTCCAACAGGTGAAAGAAGAAGGCCTGATGCCGGGACAGTTCGAGCTGAAACAATTTGTAGTTGTCCTGCTGATGTACTTCATCATAGGACTAGTCGTAATATCCGAACTCTTCATCGTAGCCGCTGCAGTCATATCAACTATTCTCATTGCCACCTCGATTCTCCTTCTCGCTCGAAGAAGTGTTTGGCGAGGCCTCGCGTTTCGTCTTACAGAGAGAGGATTTGTCTAACCTAATTCTCTAGTCAGCAAACTTGTAATGCCGATAGCCCTGAGAAGTAACGTCCACCAAGACAAATTCGTTCTCGGGCTCGGCCACAAACTTTCTCCCATCAGGAAACGATTTTCCCTCATGTAGGATCTCGTACTCTGCCAGCGATACCGGTCGGCGATGTCGGAGCTTTTCTGCGTGTCCAAGTCTCTTTGCGGCTGGTGCCCAGTCTTCTTGTACAATCCAGCTGGACGCCTTTGCCTTGCATCCACTCCCATAGTTTCCGGATCCTCCTCTCTTTCCAGCTAGATCAATTCCCTTCATCGCTTTGGTTTCAAGAAGCATTGAGAGACAGCTTTTCTCCGAAGCTGAGTAACTGTTCCCGCTCTCTCTAGCGTGGACCAGCCCGTCAGCAACCTTGTCAAGATATTCTGCTTGGAACTGAGGAGTCTCCATGAAACGCTTCACGTATTCTGCCTCGGCCTTCTCGAACTCTTCTCTCGTACGATAGTTGTCAGATTTCGGTTCTTCGCCCAGAACCTTCACAATCTCGCTCCATCTTGGAAGACCGCGCCAGAAGTGTCGGAGCAAGAATGCGAACCCTTTCTCAGCCATTTTCGGATATGGAACATGAAATGACATCGGACCAATATGATCAACCAAGGATTCCCCAGGCCCAGCCTTGATGAACCCTGATGCGGAGGCTTGTTCAGCCCAGTCATCAACTGCACCCTCCATCGCCCGGAGATAACATCTCTCCGAGTGTTTGCCGTGAACAACTGCTGTGGTCGAGAATAATGGTCTCCAGAAATCATCCTCATCCTCCATGTGGGTCCCAATGATCGGATCAATCGCGAGCAATTGTGGATCGTCTTTCACGAGAAGCGCAACCGCTCCAGCACCCTGTGTTGGTTCACCGGGACTGCTCAGAGGATATTTCGCAATATCAGTTGCACAGATGATACTATACCGTCCATTGTTTCGTCCCGCCCACGCCCAATCCAGAGAGCTCTCCAACGCGTCAGCGGTACTGACACAAGCGAACTTGTATTCCACGCCAGAAGTCCGCTTCAGGGAACCCTTACCGTATTTCTGCTCGAGCATCCCATGAACGTAAGCGGCCACAGGCTTCGACTCGTCCACCCCAGTCTCAGTCGCAATGTCGATTCTAGCCAGTCTTCCAGGGCCAATACTGTTTCTCTCCATGAGTTCGAGAATCGCGTTGGCGGCCATGACCGCGCTGTCCTGGTAGGTGTCTGGGATCGACATTTTCGCGATACCAATTCCGTGAAGAAACTTCGAGGGATCCGACTTCCGGGATGCCGAGAATTCGGTTGATTTCTCCGGTTTGGTCTCATCGGCAAGTTCGAGGTATAGCCGGGGGATGTACACCGCGATGTCGTCGATGCCCACATTGGTCTTCAAGCGAAAACCTCCTTTCGCACAGCAGCGCAAGAATAGTCCGTGTCAGGTCCCTGGGAGAAAGGTGCTATCCGGTGAAGATATGCGAGGTGTTCCTCAAGACTGGTGCTCTGTGAGCAACAAGAGTCAGTTTAGAACTAAGCAAGTTATCAGAAGTTTCCCATCTGAGCGTTAAGCTCGCTTGACTCGATAAGCTTGCAGTAACCAACTTAGTAGCAAGTAACTACCAGCTTTATAATGTGAGGTCCGCTTTCGGCGCTAATGGGTTCAAGAGTTTGGGTGTCGGAGGCTCCCGAACAATTTCGTACAGCCCCTTGGCTGTGGTAGCATCCCAGAATAGCGATGAACATCCCGCGTTTCTTTACTCCGTGGTTTGTGTTTGAGCGTACGGTACTGATGGATCTTAGAT
>CAYRXJ010000051.1:0-9795 GCA_964428235.1 uncultured Candidatus Bathyarchaeia archaeon
AAGATAAAGGGAAAGATACCATGGCCCGAAAAGACAAGGACGCGAGTTATCGACGCACTGAAGAGCAGTCTTAAAGGCAGAATTTCCTGCACCCTCGACGGGGTCAAGCTGTCGGTTGATGGAAAGGGATCGGTTCTGATTCGTGCCAGCGGGACTGAGCCTTTGCTCAGACTCTATGTGGAGGCCAAGACAGAGGAAGAAGCTGGAAAAATTCTCGAAGAGTTCCGGCCGATGATTATGAAAGCGCTGAAATAACCCTACATGTTATCCATACACGAATGTGCAGGAAAGTGGAATAAGTTTGGGCTCTCAGGCAGGTCGCGCATGCGACCATCGCTTGTCATAAGCGTCGGCGAAGACCCGTATCATTCCCGTGTTCTTAGTGAAGTGCGGTCTGAAGAACTTTGGGCGACGGTCATTTTTTTCGTTTGTTGCCCAGATGAGGAACACGAGCTCCTTGTCATCGGAGAGCGTGCCTCTCACAGGGTACCAGTCTTCGGTTGGTTGCCGGACTTCCATTCCCAACGACTTGGCTTCTTGAGCTCTCGAAAGTGCTTCTGTGTCTTTAGCGGTCATGAGGAGTTTGAACTTCACTCGTCTTTCCCTTGCTCGATAGATCTCTTCTTTGACTTTGCCGAACCAACTGAATGTCTCGGCCGAAATCCAAACGGTTCGGGCGGAATCCGCGATAACCCTCACAGTCCGGAGCTCCATCTCCTTAAGGCTCGCCAAAGGCTCAAGCAGATCTTCAGGCTTGACTCCAAGCCTCAGCTCCCAGTACTGGGGCTCTAAGAGTGACAAGAGCCTCGTGCTCTTAACATTGAGAGCGTCAAGGTCCCTTGACATCTCAAGTCTCTTGAGATCCTGAATCCTAGAAACGAAATGCTTAGGCTCGCTTGCTTCCAGTTTGTTACTACTTATCAGGACAATCCCTTTTTCGACCAGTTCCTTCACCGCGCGCTCTGTCTCTCGTGAAGGAAATCTTGAATGAGCAAGCACTTGTTCAATCGTCTCGCCAGACGGTTTCTCCAGGAGAGAGAAGTAGATTGAACAGCTCTCCTTGGAAAATCCAAGCTCTTCAAGTATCTTCTCGGCCTCTTCATTCATAGATCGAGACACCAGTCCTCAACGGGACGGCCTGATCTCAAGCGGAGGTCGGTAATGGGAATCCTCGACAGTCCACTTTGCCCTTCACTCGCCGAATGAAGTTGGGACACGCGAAGCATTGTGCAAAAGAGACTGGTTTAGCCAGAACTGGACAGTCTACTGCCTCTTTCTTCATGCGCGCCATCTGCTTCCCGCTGACCGCCCCTTTAAGGTCCTCGACACACTGCTTAGGAGTTGGAGGACTCTTTTCTGGGACGGTGATTTCTACAACATACTTCGCTGCAGGAAGATCTTCGCTCATCTGGTTCCAGTCGTCTCGCGTCCCACAGGGGGACTGCTAATTATTCTTTGTTACCTGCGAGCAGTAATCTTGAGCTAGATCGGAACTCAGGGTTTCTGTTTATCTCTCGACAACCCAACCGATGCACCGTCTAACAAGCTGTTAGCTTTGTCCAGAACAGCCTGGAATTCTCGTTTTTCTTCTAGTGTAATAGATTGTTGTTGCTCCATGACTTTCGCAAGGCCCCTAGCTGTAAGCACCATCAACGGTATTATCACCTCACGCTCTTTGCCTGGAATAGCCTTGTACATGTATGGGTTGGACTCGGTCAAAACTGACGCTTCAGCAGAGTAGGCTCCTGTCCTCCTCATATGATATAGTCCCGCATAGATGCTTACAGGACCAATGATAAGTAGAGCAACGATTCCGAAAACATACAAATGCGGAAAGTACTGCTGGAGCGGAGGGATGTCTTTCAAAGTGAGTTCGTAGATAATGATCATCGTACTCGCGAACCCAAGCGGGAACGCCACGTATGTGCCGTATCCGAGCCTGAAGTAGTACCAGCTCCGAAAAATCAGTCGAGTAAGGCTCATTTTCAGTCTCAGCCTTCGAGAAATCCGTCGCGCGAAACTCATTTGGATCTTAGCCTCCATGAAGTGCCGAACGTTTATATGAAATATCGGTCCGCGAGCACTTCTGAAACTCCTTTGGAAGGGCGACTCCTGTTGCTCCCGATCGCGTGGGCAGCCTACGGTCTTGGGTTGGTCTACGGGCTAGATTATCTGTTTGGCCCCATCCTCAACATAATCCCAACCGTTCCAAATGACAAGCCAATCGGAGGCGCCGTCTTCCCTGTACTGTTCTTCAATATCGCTGCCGTGCTAGCAGTACTTGCAGTCAGCCTCTACTCGGTCGGAATATGGAACATAGATGTGTCTAAACGAAAAGACAAAGCTGATCTTGTGGCTGCAGTCGTTCTTGTCGCATCAGGATTCATGTGGTGGTATTCAGCACTCTTCGTTGCACCGTTCATGGGGGCCCTGATCTACCTGCTTGCCGTAAACATCGAATAGTGCTGGCAAGAGACAGACCAACTCAAACCTTTTACCTACTCTTCCTAGGGGGAGATTCTCGCCCTGCCATTGAGTTCTCAATCATCAGCCAGAACTTCGGACAGAGGAGTCAAATGATTCCCAAGACGGCTGTCATCATTTCCGGCGGAGAAGGGGTCCGCCTTCGTCCAATCACTCACGATCTTCCAAAAGGGTTGGTTAAGGTCGGAGGAAGACCACTGCTGGAATGGGTTGTTGAATGGCTCCAGCAAAACAGGGTAACTAACCTCGTCATTGGAGTAGCCTATTTGAAAGACAAGATCATCCAACATTTCGGCCACGGAACGAGATTCGGAGTGGATATCCAATATAGCGTTCACACCGTAGAAGGCGGAACGAGCGAGGGATTTCGTCTCGCCATCTCTCGTTATGTTAGTTCTCCTGAATTCTTCGCGCTCAATGGAGACCAGTTCACTGATCTAAGACTTGGTAGCATGTTCAACGACTATCGAAAGAGTCAAGCCTTGGCCTCAGTCGCAGTAATTCACCCGAAGCTTCCTTTTGGGCTAGTAGATATCAACCCGAATGGACTCTGCCAAGGATTCGTCGAAAAACCGACACTTAGCCAAGTTTTCTGCTCAATGGGGATTTACGTTTTTGATCGAAGAGTGCTGAAGCTTTTGCCGAGAACAGGTGATATCGAGCGAACCGCTCTTCCACGGCTGGCTCGGATGAATAAGCTAAAAGCCTTCAAACATACCGGCTCTTTTATCACAGTGAACTCGTTGAGAGAACTCGAGGAGGCTGACGCGGCGTTGAGAGAGAGAATGCCAAAGTGAATGTCCTGATAACCGGCATAACCGGATTCATTGGCTCAAGACTTGCGGCTCGGCTCCTCCAGGACGGATACAACGTCCACGGTTTAGTGAGACACTCATCTGAGAGAGAACTGAGTAGAATCAAAGACATTATCTCGCAAGTTCACCTCATCGAAGGTGATTTAGGTACATTCCATTCGATTCTGTCTGCGGTCGATGCTTCAGAACCTGAAATAATCTTCCATTTGGGGGCTCTAACTCCGGTCCGGCTCTCATTCGACGACCCCTACCCATACATTGCCACAAACTTTGAGGGGACTGTAAATCTCGTTCATGCCATTCTGAAAGACGCCCCGAATGCTAGACTAATCGCTGCATCGACTGCAGAAGTGTACGGCTGGCAGGACGATGATCATCCCATCAAAGAGGATGCGATACTAAATCCTGCTTCACCCTATGCTGTCACGAAATCAGCTGCTGATCAGTATGTCCAGATGGCCAATCGCGTTTATCATCTCAAGGGCACCATCTTGCGTCCAATCAATAGCTATGGACGGACTGGCGAAGGAGGATTTTACACGGAATACCTCATCTCAAGAATGCTCGCCGATGAGACATGCTATGTGGGGGCCCCTGATTCAATCCGTGACTACATGTTTTCCGAAGATCACGTAAGCGCTTACGCCCTTGCCGCCAAGTCACCCAAATCCATTGGACATGTTTACAACGTATCGCCAGGAAACCCAGTCACTAATTCCGAGTTAGCAAAGATGCTGACTGAGATGACGGGATTCAAGGGAAAAATTGTCTTCGGATCCTATCCTCCAGGCTATCCGCAGCGTCCGAAATCCCAAGACCCTCAATACCTTGTCCTAGACAACTCTAAGATTTCAAGGGAGCTAAATTGGAAAGCATCGCATACCCTGCATGAAGGCTTGAAGCTCACCTTAGATTTGTGGAGGTCCAAAGACAACCAACCGTCCTAACTGGACCAAGCTCGCTGCGGTTTCTCCATGGGACTCCTCGTTGTCCATCCGCGGCTAAGCGTCAAAGGTGGAGGAGAGCGCGTTGCAATCCATTCGATCCTCGCAGCTGTCAAGGCTGGTCATGACGTTAGTCTGCTAACGGAAGAGTTTGACGAGTCCAGTTTCGAGGATTTCTTTGGGTGTCAAGGGCTCTTTGACAAAGTCAGCAGAAAGCAATATCGGCCTTTCAAGCCCGTCTTCGGCTCCAAGATTCTCCTCTACCAAAGACTAGCCTATCACTGGCGCTGGATCAGAAGGGAAGCGTCCCAGAATTCATACGACATCATACTCAGTACACAAGATATTGGATACGTTCCGTCAACACGCTTGCCTACGATTCAATACTGCTACTTCCCCGAATACTTTGCTCATTTACAAACAAACGAATCCTCACCAATATGGCGAATATACTACCGTCCCGCGAGCTCGTTTTATCGCAACCGCGTTCGACGAGTAGGAACTCTTCTCAGCGTCTCTGACTACACTCGCAAGTATGTTGCGCGTAAATGGAGTCGTGATTCCACTACGCTCTATCCCCCCTGTCCGATCGAGCCCTTCAGAGAACTAAGCCGAAAACAGTCGCGAGAAAACATGGTCGTGACCATCGGAAGAATAGTGCCTGAAAAGAGATTCCACCTTTTTGTAGACCTGGCGCGTCTCGTTCCTCACACGCAATTCGTTGCCATCGGGAGTCTCGCTCCAGGGGGATCAGACTACTTCGAGCGTCTCAGGAAGAACGCTCCGGCGAATGTTTCGTTTGTTCTTTCTCCGCTTCGAAAAGTACGGGAACTTCTTGGCAAAGCTCAAGCCTATGTACACTGTGCCGAAAACGAGCACTTCGGCATCACGATCGTAGAAGCAATGGCCGCTGGATGTGTTCCAGTAGTTCATGATAGTGGAGGCCCGAAAGAAATTGTCAATGAGGAGGTCGGTTTCAGGTGGCGAGATTTGGGTTATGCGGCAGAACGAATCAAGTTGCTATCCAGAGATGATCAGCTTCGTAGAAGCCTATCTGCAGCATCATCGTCAAGAGCCGAACAATTCGGTCCGGATATATTCGAGAAAAGAATGACTGAAGTGATTCGTCGAATGCAGAGCTAGAAGTTTCTACGACTCACGCTCGTCTTGCCCCTCTTCTAGGGCAACAAATCCTTCGTACCCACAACTCTTGCAGACATATTTCACCGGAAGTATCCATCCTTCTAGAGGGGCCCGAGATCTATTCACGGAGGCACCGCACCGAGGACAGGTTCTGACACCCGTTGGGCCCCGGCGAAAGGAACCGAGGATTTCTTTCAAGCTCGACAATCGAACCCGGTATCCTCAATGGAGCTCGATACTAGTCTCCGGAAATCCGTAACCGACTAGGACTTTCTTCACCTTGTCTCGGTGGTCACCTTGAAGGATTATCGCGTTGTTCTTGGAAGTTCCACCGCACGCGCAGTAAGTTTTCAGCTTGGTTGCGAGATCCGGAAGGTCAACGCTCTTTCCGTCAATGCCCTCCACAATGGTTGCAGGTTTACCCCACTTTCGCATTTCCATTCTGACTTTTACGGTCTGTTGCTCCATACTAATGGTGCCGCAGACGCACAAGTCTTTGGGTAGGCCGCACGTCGAACATACGTCGGCCATCCTAGAATTTCAGGACTCCCGTGTTACCGTCCACGATGAAAGTATTGGTCTTATCCGTATTTAAGCGTGCCCTCAAATGAACGATTTATACTCCCAGATAGAAGAAAAACAGAAACCAAAATATCCATGCAACTCCTAGAGCCATGATGACGGTGGTCTTTTCTGTCATATGAGCTAATTTGATGAAGAATGAGCTCATCTCTAAAATCGGATTTGTAACCGGAGTGGGCAGGTGGCAGGCGGGAGGTTTATCGCGGATACTCATGGGATAGTTGAATTGAGTGATGGAGATCTTTATTGCTTGGAACCTCTCTTGGTTTCAACGGGTGTCTATTGGTTTCAAAAGGCCTACACGTTCAGTCGTCTGCAGGGGCTATCGATAAATAGGCATGGCCGACATATAGCATAATTCGGATAAGGTCCTCGCTTGAGTGAGAGAATTACCGTCTCGATTGAGCTTGAGTTCTTCAACAAGTACCTGTTTAACGCGTTGAAACGAAGCCTCTACAACGCAAATCCCAAGAGAAAGCTGGACATTATCTACTACTATTCAAGAGATCCCAGAGTGAAGTTCTCTATCTCCATGACTGGCTACAGTACCGCTAAGCCCAGCACCGCGCCACAGTGGAGCACAGTTTTCAACAACATTCAGAGCATGCGTCAGTATCTTCGCTAACCGCTAGTTAGCCTCCCAAGCCAAGGGCGTCTTTGAGACCCTTGTACCTATTGCGTACTGTAACCTCTGTCACATTGGCAATCTCAGCAATCTCTTTCTGTGTTTTTTTCTCGCCCTGAAGAACGCACGCAACATACAGGGCCGCAGCAGCTAGTCCCATTGGGTCCTTGCCCGCGACAACACCTCTCTTCCGCGCGTCTTTGAGGACTTGTATTGCCGACTGCTGAGTCTGGATTGTGATCTCAGCCCTGCTGGCTATTTTCGAAATACATCGGATCGGGTCCTCTACAGGCATCGCCATCTCAAGTTCACGAAGCAAAAGGCGATAACACCTTGCAACATCTTTTTTCTTAATTCTGCTTGCCGATGCAACTTCCTTAAGCGTCCGAGGTGTCTCGCTTGATCTACATGCTGCATAGAGAGAGGCAGCGGCAATTGCCGCTATAGATCGTCCCCTGACAAGTCCACTGTCCAGGGCTTTCCTGTATACGACCGCAGAATCTTCTTTCACGTTGGCTGGGACGTGCAACCTGTCGGTAAGTCTGTCCAGCTCCGCCATCGCTTGAGCCAAGTTGCGGTCAGATGATGAGTGAACTCGTGTTCGGATCTGCCATTTGCGGAGACGAAGCATTTCCATCCTAGTCTCGAATGGCAGCTGTCGACCAAACGCATCGCGGTTCACGCGGTCGATCACCGTCGAGAGACCTTTGTCATGGATTGAGAATGAGGTCGGGATTCCCACGCGTCCACGCTCGTCCTTCTCTTCTTTAGTGAATGCGCGCCATTCTGGTCCTCGGCTCATCAAGTTCTGAGATAACACCAACCCGCAGTCTTGACAAATCGTCTCTCCCTGCTCAAAGTCTTCGATCAGGTTTAAACTGCCACATTCGGGACAAACGTGTACTTTGGGCGGGTGAGGACTCGAGGGCGGCGTTGCCACGGGTTTCCGTGTAGGATTCCGAGGGTCCTGTGAGTTAGTTCCTGCCGATCGATTCTCAGAAGGAACCTTAGAAGAGTCCAAGCTCGGAAAACGATAGCGACGCGCTTGGTTTCAAATATAAGTGTTTCGACAAGTATATAGGCTAGTTCGGGTTTAGGGGGAATCCCCCTGTTCTGGTCGCGGTTCCTTCTTTAATTGAGTAGGATGGTGGTGTTCCGCCTCGAACTGTAAAGTGCACATTGGACCGCTATCACATGGAAATTGTATCTGGTGGAAACCGTCCAAGGAACAGAGAGTGCTAAGACTCGCGGGCAAGAATACGAGGATTCTAGAACTGGGTCCTCTGTTAACAAACCTATTATTGCGCACGTGGTGGCAGACCGCTTTCTCGTAGCCCGGTGGTGTAGTGGTCTAGCATAGCAAGGGCGTTTCGGGCCAGAATAATGCGAAACCGTCCCTAGTCGGCTCTGGATCCCCTCAAAGAGAGGGGTTGGAGCAACCTGCTGACGGGAGTTCGAATCTCCCCCGGGCTACCTGGAAGCGGCCATCGGTCACCAGACCAGCTACAGGTTGAGGAGTTCTGAGTTCCAGAATCTTCTGAGAATGAGTCCCGTAACTAAACCGCCGATGTGCGCAAAGAAACCTCCACCAGCAAACAAGTCCAAGCCAGCAATGAATATGATCAAAATCACTCCTCGAATCCCGGTGGCAGCTCCCATTATTCCGTAGACTGCTCCCGATGCGCCTACTCCACAGCTCAACGCGCCGGAATTCGGTATTCCGCTAAGAAGGAATCCCGCAATATCCGCTCCAACAAATGTCAGATTGCCCATGAGTCCGGTCAGGAGGAACGTGACCACCCATCGGGTCTTGGTGACTTGTTCTTCGAGAATGAACCCAAAGATCAGTAGAAACAGAACATTGCTGGCAATGTGAATGATCCCCGCGTGGAGAAAGATCGAGGTTAGCAGCGTCCAAGGATAAATGGGGAGAGGCCCGTCACATTGCGCTAGGCCGAACAAGAGACTCGAATCCGACGATAAAGGGTCTGCGACGTTTCCAACTAGAACGCCTACTACGAGGTAGACCAAAACGAGCGACAGGCAGAATGTGACAGTGGGAGAGAGCAGGTAAGAGAAAAATGGATTGCCACTAGACTGTTCTAAGTCCTCAGACACGGATTTCCTACGCTCTCGACATGCATAATAATCTGCAGGGGCAATCAGCGGGATGAAGAACCCGACGAGGCCGAGAGCGACGTCTACAGAAAACTGAAGTAATTGTCTACCTTCGCACGAGATCTAACTTCATAGGGTTGTCAAGATTGCCGCTTGCGTCCTCAGCGTCTCGAAAGTACCGTTTGGTCGCCCTCGGTGGGACTTTTGATCTAATCCACGCTGGCCACCGACAATTGTTAACGAAAGCGTTCGATCTTGGCGAGACAGTCCTGATCGGTGTCACGAGCGACGAACTGGTTCTCAAGCTTCAGAAGAAGCATAAAGTGCGCCCGTACAATTCGCGCGTTCGGGACCTGCGAAAATATCTGGCAAAGCAAGGCTGGTCCTCACGAGCAAGAATAAGCATGTTGAGAGAACCCTACGGCCCCGCTTCTCGGAGGCGGCCCCTGCAAGCGTTGATCGTCAGCAGGTCGACCTTGGCTAGCGGACGGCGACTAAATCGATTGAGAAGAAAGAATAGCCTGCGACCCTTGGACCTGAAAATAGTGAGCCTGCTCAAAGCTAGTGACGGCCAACCCATTTCGTCAACGAGGATCAGGAATAGGGAAATTGACGTGGAGGGCAGGATTCGCAAGCGAAATTGACGCTGGTCCAATTTATTGGAGATATGCCATATATCCAATTTTTTGGATGCTTATTTGACTCGCGGTTCGTACCCGCTTTCTGACGAGTAGACTTTCATCATTTGTTCGAGTTCTTGCATGAAACCTTCGCTCATATGCCATTTAGAATCGCGCTTTTCCACGAATCCCGCCCCGACTAGTCCATGAATCATATTGTAGAACTGTCCGACACTCATACTCCGTTTGGCAATCCACTCCCTCCATGCCTGAATTGGGAGGCCACTAGGTTCGGCTTTCTTGACTTCCTTCCAGAAGTTGTGGGCCTCTGCCGCGAGAAATTCGCTCTTCCAGAACACGCGTCGAAAGAGTTCTTCGGTTGTGGCAGGCAGGTTTCCAGCTTTGAATAATACCGTAGTTTTTTGTTTGGCAGGTCTTCGAACGGCTCGACGGGGCATGAATTT